>NZ_JBEZVK010000013.1:0-37893 GCF_040636955.1 Streptomyces sp. NPDC032472 | reverse complement strand
GGGTCGGGGCGCCCCCCCGTTGGTCTATTTGGGGTGTGGGGGGCGGGGGGGCCCCCCCCCCCCCCCCAACCGGGGGGGGGGGGGCCCCCCGCGGCCCCCCCCCCCACCGCTTTGTGCGTACAGGGGGAGGAAGAAGAGAGGGGGGCGCGGGCAGGGCCGGGGGAACGAACCCCGCCCGCGCCGGGTGCGCAGAGCCCAGGGGTACGGGGGGAACCCCGGCTCATGCGCGGCCGATGACCAGTCGGCTCGTTCTGTACTGCGCCACAGGTTCGAAAAGTGTTACAGCCCGTTGAAGGCGCTGGTCGTGGGCCGCGTCACAGGGGACGAGGACGGCGTCGGGACGGCCGGGGCGAGCGTGGGCGCCTTGAGGACGTCACCGCTGTTGCCCGAGGAGCGGGGCGCGGTGGTGGAGCCCTTGGTCCCGGAGGGCCCGTCGAGGAGCGCCTCGCAGTAACTCGGGATCCGGGCGAGGCCCTGGGCCAGCTTGGACAGGCGCTCGCGGCGGTCGTTGGTCATGTGCCCCGAGCGGTACGCCTCGCACAGGTCGACCGCCTTCAGGCGGATCTCCTTGTCCTTGTCGTGCAGCTCGGTCGCGCCGCCGAGGGTCTCCTTGCCGGCGTTGCCCCCGGCGCCGCCCGTGGCGGCCGAGCCCGCCGAGCGCCCCGTACCGGCATCGAAGCCGGATTCCGCGCCGGTTCCGCCGCCCTGCGCCGAGCCGTCGGCGAACCCGCCCCCGGCGGCGGTGCCGCCGGGCGTGGACAGGGAGCCGTCGGGGCTGCGCAGCGGGTGGGGGCGCAGCTGCGGTCCGGAGCTCGGGCCCGCGGTGCCGCCGGCCGGCGCCGGGTCCTCGTCGGAGCTCAGCGAGACGGCGGGACCGGGGGTGGCGGTGTCGTGGGTGACGCGGTCGAGCAGGCCGGCGCCCGCGGCGGCGGCGATGCCGCCCACGGCGACGCTCGCGAGCGCCGCGGCCAGGGCGAACCGCACCTGGCGGGGGCGCCGCCGGGCTGCGGCAGCCGGGGCGAAGGGGGAGGCAGGCACGAAGGTGCCGAGGTCCAGCACGGACGCCGAGGGGGCGGTGGCGATGGGGGAGGGCGCCGCTGCCGCGGCGGCTTCGGGCGACGACGCGGCGGAGCCGGCGCGCGCCGCGCGGAAGGCGGCCACGGCCGCGGCCTCCCCGGGCAGCTCGGCCCCGGCGGGCGCCGCGGGGGCGGCCAGCATGTCGAGGGCGGCCCGCAGGCGTGCTTCCGCTTCCCGGGCCCGGACATCGCCGACGGGGGCGGCCGGCCCGCCGCGCAGCACTCGTTCCGCCGCGGCCTGGTTCAGCCACCTGTTGCGCTCGTCGGCCATCACATGTCCTTCTGCGTCCGCCAACGTGAATGCGTCACACCGGTTTGTTCCACGAGGCCAGCGCCCCGGCCGCGCTGTGCCGGAACGGCGTCGAGATCCCGCTCGACGGCAGCGCCCCGTGCCGGGCCACCGGCATTATGGCCGACCCCGGCCGGCGGGTTTGACCCAGGCTCCGGATCCGTCTCGAAGCCGCCCTCCGCGCCGAGCATCTCGGCCAGTTTCTTCAGACCGCGGTGGGCTGCGGTGCGTACGGCGCCGGGCCGCTTGCCGAGGGTCTCGGCGGCGCTCTTGGCGTCCAGTCCGACCACCACGCGCAGCACCACCGCCTCCGCCTGGTCCTGCGGGAGGCGGGCGATCAGCGCCATGGTCCGTCCGGTGGACAGGGCCTCCATGGCCTCGCCCGCGGTGTCGGAGTCGGCGGCGCGGCCCGTCAGCTCGGTCTCGTCGCCGCCGATGGCGGGCCGGCGGCCGCGCATGCGGATGTGGTCCAGGGCCCGGTTGCGGGCGACCCGGGCGGCCCAGCCGCGGAAGCGGTCGGCGTCGCCGGCGAAGGAGTCGAGGTCGCGGGCGATCTGCAGCCATGCCTCGGAGGTCACGTCCTCCGCATCGCCGTCGCCGACGAGCGTGCGGACGTACCCGAGCAGGCGCGGGTGCACGGAGCGGTACACAGCACGGAAAGCGTTCTCGTCGCCGCCCTGCGCCGCGAGCACGGCGGCGGTCAGCTCCGCGTCGTCCCCCAGCAAAGTCCCCAACCGTTCCACTGTCCTGTACGTGTGGCGCAAATCAGCACGTTACGGCTTTCAAGTACCTTCGTCCACGAGTTGTACGGGGAGCAACCAATCGTGCGCGAAGCGGGGTGTGACACAAAACGCACGCGTGACGCTGAGGGGAGTACGGGCTTGTCGCACGAGCCCGTACGGACGGCGACCGGGGCCTCTCCTGTGGGGGGTGGCGGCCTCGGTCGCCTTCCACCCCCTCCACGGCTCCTCCCCCGCGAGCCGCGTCGGCGCGTCGGCGCGTCACCCATCATCCTTCCGGCTCACTTCCGGGTGAAATCCCGGGGTGCCTGCGCCATGCCCCGCCCCTCGTCGCTAGCGTGGCGGCACACCCGCGTCGCGCCCAGAGGAGCCCCCGCTGTCCAGCCATCTTCCGGCACAGGCCCGCGGCAGCCCCGCCCCGTTCCACCCCTCCGGCCTGATGCGCTTCAACGCCCTGTCGGCCGAGGCCGCAGAGGCCGTCCTGCTCCACTGCTGCGGCAGCCTGCGCTGGGCGCAGCGGGTGGCCGCGCACCGGCCGTACCCGGACGCGGACGCGCTGCGGGCCGCGGCCGACGAGGCCTCGTACGACCTCTCCCAGGGCGACCTGGCCCGGGCGCTGGCCGCGGAGCTCCCGGTGGAGCTGGGGCGCGGGGCCCCGTACGCGGCGCTGCTGGCGCTGGCCGCCGCCCATGCGGAGTACGAGCGCAAGTTCGGGCACGCCTTCGTGATCTGCCTCGACGGGCATCCGCCGGAGGAGCAGGCCGACCAGCTGCTGGGTGCGATCCGGTGCCGGATGGAGCTGGAGGTGGACGAGGAGCGGTCGATCTCGGCCGACGAGCTGCGCCGGCTCGCGCAGGCGCGGCTCGCCGACCTGACGCATTGGCTCGCCTCTCCGGACGGGGCGACTGCGGCCGAATTCGGGCTATTCGCCCCCGTGGGATAGGCCGTCCGTGCCTGTTTGATCACACCGGCGGACCCCGCGCGAAGGAACCGACAAAGCGTCGCTACGATGTCCGGGGCCGGTGGACCGTACCCGGCCGGGCCCGACCGACAACGAAGCCGGCTGGCCCCCGCCCCGCTTCCGGAGGGTTTTCCGTGCCGGCTGGAACGTTGTACCGCGGCCGGGAAGGAATGTGGTCCTGGGTGGCTCATCGAGTCACCGGCGTCCTCATTTTCTTCTTCCTGTTCGTACACGTCCTCGACACCGCTCTCGTCCGCGTCTCCCCCGAGGCGTACGACGATGTCGTGGCTACCTACAAGACTCCGATCGTCGCGCTGCTGGAGTACGGCCTCGTCGCCGCCATCCTGTTCCACGCGCTCAACGGTCTCCGTGTCATCGCAGTGGACTTCTGGTCCAAGGGACCGCGTCACCAGAAGACGATGCTCTGGTGGGTCGTGAGCATCTGGATCCTGCTGATGGTCGGGGCCCTGTACCCCGTGCTCGGCCACGCAGCCAGCGAACTGTTCGGGAAGTGACGCGCATGTCTTCTGACACTTCTTCCGCCCAGGCGATCGGCGACGTGGAGGGCGTGAGCCTCTACGACGTCGACAACCCGGCTCCGTACATCGAGGCCCCGCGCAAGCGCACCGGCAAGACGCCGCGCTCGACCCGGGGCAACTTCGAGATGGCCGCGTGGCTCTTCATGCGCCTCTCGGGCATCGTGCTCGTCGTCCTGGTCATCGGCCACCTCGTCATCCAGCTGGTGCTGGACGGCGGCGTCTCCAAGATCGGCTTCGCCTTCGTGGCCGGCCGCTGGGCGTCCCCGTTCTGGCAGGTCTGGGACCTGCTGATGCTGTGGCTCGCCATGCTGCACGGCGCCAACGGCCTGCGTACCGTCATCAACGACTACGCGGAGCGCGCGAACACGCGGCTGTGGCTGAAGGGCCTGCTCTACACCGCCACGGTGTTCACCATCCTTCTGGGCACGCTGGTGATCTTCACCTTCGACCCGAACATCCGCTAGGCAACGGGGCTGAGGCGACACATCTCATGAAGATCCATAAGTACGACACCGTCATCGTCGGCGCCGGCGGCGCGGGCATGCGCGCCGCCATCGAGGCGACGAAGCGCAGCCGCACCGCGGTCCTGACGAAGCTCTACCCCACCCGCTCCCACACGGGCGCCGCGCAGGGCGGCATGGCCGCCGCGCTGGCGAACGTGGAGGAGGACAACTGGGAGTGGCACACCTTCGACACGGTCAAGGGCGGTGACTACCTGGTCGACCAGGACGCCGCCGAGATCCTGGCGAAGGAGGCCATCGACGCCGTCCTCGACCTGGAGAAGATGGGCCTGCCGTTCAACCGCACCCCGAACGGCACCATCGACCAGCGCCGCTTCGGCGGCCACAGCCGCAACCACGGCGAGGCCCCGGTCCGCCGCTCCTGCTACGCGGCCGACCGCACCGGTCACATGATCCTCCAGACGCTGTACCAGAACTGCGTCAAGGAGGGCGTGGAGTTCTTCAACGAGTTCTACGTCCTGGACCAGCTGATCACCGAGGTCGACGGCGTCAAGAAGTCCGCCGGCGTGGTCGCGTACGAGCTGGCCACCGGCGAGATCCACGTCTTCCAGGCGAAGGCCGTCATCTACGCCTCCGGCGGCAACGGCAAGTTCTTCAAGGTGACCTCCAACGCGCACACCCTCACCGGTGACGGCCAGGCGGCCTGCTACCGGCGCGGCCTGCCGCTGGAGGACATGGAGTTCTTCCAGTTCCACCCGACGGGCATCTGGCGCATGGGCATCCTGCTGACGGAGGGCGCCCGCGGTGAGGGCGGCATCCTCCGCAACAAGGACGGCGAGCG
Source organism: Streptomyces sp. NPDC032472 (assembly GCF_040636955.1). NCBI lineage: Bacteria > Bacillati > Actinomycetota > Actinomycetes > Kitasatosporales > Streptomycetaceae > Streptomyces > Streptomyces sp. NPDC032472. The sequence continues at coordinate 32,986 of NZ_JBEZVK010000013.1, read as the reverse complement.
CTTCATGGAGAAGTACGCGCCGGTCATGAAGGACCTCGCGTCCCGTGACGTCGTCTCGCGCTCCATCTACACGGAGATCCGCGAGGGCCGCGGCTGCGGTCCCGAGGGCGACCACGTGTACCTGGACCTGACGCACCTGCCGCCGGAGCAGCTGGACGCCAAGCTCCCGGACATCACGGAGTTCGCGCGCACCTACCTCGGCATCGAGCCGTACACGGACCCGATCCCGATCCAGCCCACCGCGCACTACGCCATGGGCGGCATCCCGACCAACGTCGAGGGCGAGGTCCTGGCGGACAACACCACCGTCGTCCCGGGCCTGTACGCGGCCGGCGAGGTCGCGTGCGTGTCGGTGCACGGCGCCAACCGCCTGGGCACCAACTCGCTGCTGGACATCAACGTCTTCGGCAAGCGCTCCGGCATCGCCGCGGCCAAGTACGCCGCCGACAACGACTACGTCGAGCTGCCGGAGGACCCGGCCCGGCTGGTGGTCGACCTCGTCGAGCAGCTGCGCAACTCCACGGGCACGGAGCGGGTCGCCGACCTGCGCAACGAGCTCCAGGAGACGATGGACGCCAACGTGTCGGTGTTCCGCACGGAGCAGACCATCAAGACCGCGGTCGAGAAGATCGCGGAGCTGCGCGAGCGGTACAAGAACGTCTCGATCCAGGACAAGGGCAAGCGGTTCAACACGGACCTGCTGGAGGCCATCGAGCTGGGCAACCTGCTCGACCTGGCCGAGGTCATGGCCGTCTCCGCCCTGGCCCGCAAGGAGTCCCGCGGTGGCCACTACCGCGAGGACTACCCGAACCGCGACGACGTCAACTTCATGCGCCACACCATGGCGTACCGCGAGGTGGCGGCCGACGGCAAGGACTCTGTCCGGCTCGACTACAAGCCCGTCGTCACCACCCGCTACCAGCCGATGGAGCGTAAGTACTGATGGCCACCCCGACCCTCGACAAGGTGGAGGCGGAGTCCGCCGCCTCCCCGTACATCACGGTCACCTTCCGCATCCGCCGCTTCAACCCCGAGGTCTCCGACCAGGCGGAGTGGCAGGACTTCCAGATCGAGATCGACCCGAAGGAGCGCGTGCTCGACGGTCTCCACAAGATCAAGTGGAACCTGGACGGCACGCTGACCTTCCGCCGTTCGTGCGCGCACGGCATCTGCGGGTCCGACGCGATGCGGATCAACGGCAAGAACCGCCTTGCCTGCAAGACGCTGATCAAGGACATCAACCCCGAGAAGCCGATCACGGTCGAGGCCATCAAGGGCCTGACGGTGATGAAGGACCTCGTGGTCGACATGGAGCCCTTCTTCCAGGCGTACCGGGACGTCATGCCGTTCCTGGTCACCAAGGGCAACGAGCCGACGCGCGAGCGTCTGCAGTCGGCTGAGGACCGCGAGCGCTTCGACGACACGACGAAGTGCATCCTCTGCGCGGCCTGCACCTCCTCGTGCCCGGTTTTCTGGAACGACGGCCAGTACTTCGGCCCGGCGGCCATCGTCAACGCGCACCGCTTCATCTTCGACTCGCGTGACGAGGCCGGCGAGCAGCGCCTGGAGATCCTGAACGACAAGGACGGCGTCTGGCGCTGCCGCACCACGTTCAACTGCACGGACGCCTGCCCGCGCGGCATCGAGGTCACCAAGGCGATCCAGGAAGTCAAGCGCGCCCTGATCACCCGCCGCTTCTGACCTTCCCGGTCGCAGCTGCACCACGAAAGCCCCGCCCCCGGTTTGTGCACCGGGGGCGGGGCTTTCACCGCTTCTGCCGAACGCATGGCCTTCCGGCCGCCCGGGTGCGGTCCGTCCTACGATGATGTTCTCGACAGCAGCCCACGGGAGGCACGTGATGTCCGCAGCACCCGCTGAGCAGCCCCTTGGCGATCGGCCTCAGATCGACGAGGCCAACCGAATCATGGAGCGGCTTCCTGGCTACCGCGTCGAGATCATCGGAGGACAGATCATCGTGTCCCCACCAGCCGACGGCGCCCACGCCCGGGTCCTGACCGAGCTCATGCTTCCCTTCCTCACGGAAGGGTTGCACGGCGAGGACGCAAAGGTGCTCCAGGGAATCGGCCTCTGGCTCCCCGACGGGCGCGAGGACTACGCCATTCCCGACCTCTCGCTGGTCGACGCCGACTTCGAAGACCGCCACATCGAGAACAACTGCTACGACCCCGTCGTCTTCCGGCTGGTCCTGGAGGTCACCTCCTCCAACTACAAGACCGACCTGCGCACCAAGGTCGCCGCCTACGCCAACGCCAAGGTCCCCGTCTACGTGATCGTGGACCGCAGGCACGGCCGCCTGCACGTCCTCACCGACCCGGCGCAGGACGAGTACGCCACCCACCGCATCCATGCCCCCGGCGACCTCGTCACCCTGCCCGAGTCCATCGGCGCCAAGGTGACCCTGGACGTCGCCGAGATCCTCACGGCGGCGGGGCGCAAGGCCGAGTAGCGCCTCGGGGGGGCGTTCAGGGCGGTGTGAGGGTCACCCCTGATGGCCGTGCTGGCCGCCCGCGGAAGACTCGTCGGCATGAAGAAGCCCTCGAACTCCCGCTCCCGCTCAACCCGTTGGCCCACCCTCGCCGCCGGGTGCGCGGCTCTCGTGGCCGTCACGGTCGGTGCGGTGCCCGCCGCGGCCGACGGGCCGGAACCTGCCGCAATCGCCGCCGGGGTGCGGGCGCCGGTCGACCGGGAGCCCCTGCGCGCCCTGATGGCCCCCGACGGCGTGGCCTCCGGCACCATGGTGCGCCTCAGCGCGCCGGGGCTCGGGTGGACCGAGGCTAGGGGTGGGCTCTCGCAGGATCCGGCGGCGTACTTCCGGATCGGGAGCGTCACCAAGGTGTTCACCTCCACCGTGGTGCTGCAGCTCGTGGCCGAGGGGCGGTTCACGCTGGACACGCCCGTGCAGGACCTCCTGCCCGGGACCCTGCCCGCGCACTGGCACCCCATCACCGTCGGACAGCTGCTCAGCCACACCAGCGGGCTCGGGCTGCCGTGCGTCGCCCCCGAGAACCCGCAGGCGCCGACGCCGGCCGCGGTGGTCGCCGCGCTCACCGACCCCGCCTGCCCGGCGCCCGAGTACCCGGTCACCCGCCAGCAGTACAACGGCTTCAACTACTTCCTCGCCGGGATGGTGATCGAGAAGGTCACCGGGCGCCCCTACGCGGACGAGGTGCAGCGGCGGATCGCCCGCCCGCTCGGGCTGTGGCACACGTATCTGCCCGCCCCCGGCGACACCGCGATGCCCGCGCCCTCGCTCGCCGCGCCCTCCGCGGTCGAGCCGTGGGCCTGGGCCGAGGGCGGGATGATCTCCAACGGCCCCGACCTGGAGCGGTTCCTCGGGGCGCTGCTGCGCGGCCGGCTGCTGCCGCCCGCCCAGCAACGCGAGCTGTTCGCGATGCCCGCCCTTGCGCAGGGCGCGCAGGACCGGTTCAGCAACGCCGGCCTGTTGCGCGCCGAGCTGGCGGACGGCACGGTCGTCTGGGGCAAGACCGGCTCCATGGAGCCCTACACCAACGGGGTGTTCGCCGCGGGCGACGGCCGCCGGGTGCTCGTCTACTCGTACACCGGCCTCACCCGCGACCCGGCCGCGCAGCGCCGCCGCGCCGAGGACCTGGTCGCGGCCGCCTTCTGAACCGGGTTCCCGGGTCGCGCGGACGGGCGCTGTGCAAAGATCGGCCTCATGAGTGAGCAGCAGCCGAATCCCTACGCGAGCGACAACGGGGCTCCGGGCAGCCCGAGTTACGGCTACCCGCAACCCTACCCGGCGTCCCCGGGCTACCAGCCCACCGTCGGCGGCGCGGGCATCCCGGCCCAACCGCACCAGCCCCCGGCCTACCCGCCGGCCCCCCTCCCCGGCCCGGCCATGGGCGGCGGGGGGTCCGGTCTGGCGCTCGGCGACATCACCATCGCCGGCGACCAGATCATCACCCCGTCGGGCACGATGCCGCTCAAGGGCGCGATGTGGAACGCGCAGGACCTCTCCCGCACCGAGACGAAGATCCCGCCGCACGCCATCGTGCTCGCGATCGTCTTCTTCCTGTTCTGCCTGCTGGGCCTGCTGTTCCTCCTCATGAAGGAGAAGACCACCACCGGCTACATCCAGGTCACCGTCACCAGCGGCGGCCGGCACCACTCCACGATGATCCCGGCGACCGACCCGGGCACCTTCCAGTGGGTCATGGGCCAGATCAACTACGCGCGCTCCCTGAGTATCTGACGGGTGATCGTCGGGTCGGTGATGCCGGTGTCGTCCGCCAGCATCACCGCCTTGCCGAGGATCAGCGCCGGCATCCGGTCCCCCTCGAACGGCAGCCAGCCGGCGTCCGGCCCCCGCTCCGAGCGGCCCGCCGGGACGATGCACACGTACTGCTCGTCCGGGTCCACGAGGACGTTGCCCGAGCCCGGGTGGATCCGGTACGCGCGCGGCTCGCCCCGTACGTGCAGGTAGCGGCCCTCGATCCGGCAGCGGTCGGCGATGGCGAGCCGCGGCACCAGCCGCTTCAGCAGGGCGCGGCGGGTCTCGGCGCTCCGGTTGAGCTCGCCGAAGCCGTAACGCGGACCAGTAGGCGCGGAAACGGCCTCACACCCTCGCCTTTCCCATGTCCCGCAGCGTACGAGCGGCCACGGACAGTCCGTGACGACGGCCCGTACGGCCCGTGCGGCCCCCGGCGGCCCGGATGGCAGGCGGATCTGCGGCGTGCCAGGCTGGGAGGTGGGTCCGGTCTCGCACGGACGCACCGAGAGGGCCGCCATGGCCGATTTCCTGGTCAACACGACCACCCGGGACTTCCAGTTCCAGCCGTTCGCCGCCGCGCAGCTCGGCACCACGTACACGGTCATGTGGGCCGACGGGAGCGACGCGGCCGTCAAGGGGCAGCTCCTGAAGACGGACGGGACCAGGATCGCCGGGGAGTTCACGGTCAACGTTCCGACGCCGACGGACGGCAGTACCAGCCGCGCGTGGCCCGCCTTCGCCTTCTCCGGCTCCAACACCTTCGCGGTCTGGGTGGAACTCCCCTCCGCCGCACCGCCGCCCGCGCCCGGGGTGAAGCTGCAGCGCTTCTTCGACGGGCAGCGGCAGGGCCCCGAGGTCCAGGTCAACACCTCGGACATCGACCCGGGGACCCGGCCCGGCGTCACGCGCATGCCCGACGGCGGCTGCGTGGTCGTCTGGCTCGGCGCGCGGCAGGACCGGCGCGTGCTGGCGCGCCGGTTCGATGCGGAGGGCGAGGCGACCGGCCCCGAGTTCTCCGTCGCCACCGCGGCGGGCGAGCACACGGGGGCGGCGGTGACCGTCCTCTCGGACGGGAACTACGTCGTCGCATGGAACGCGGCGCCCGGCGACCGGCTCACGTTCCGGTTCTTCGACTTCGACGGGGACACCCCGCGCGGGGGCGAGTTCAGCCCGAACCTCACCGCGTTCGCCGGCCGGGGCGCGCTCGCGCCGCTCGACGACGGCCGCTTCGTGCTGGCGCACCTGAGCCGCATCGGGGACAGCGAGCTCGGGGAGATGCAGAGCACCGTCGTGGCGGGCGTGTTCGACGCCGACGGCGCCGAGGTGGCCGCCGTCCCGGCCGGCGAGCCGCGGGGGGTCACCCGCTCCTCGCCCGCGCTCGCGGCGCTTCCCGAGGGGCGCTTCCTGCTGGGCTGGGTCGAGCGGAGCGCCGTCAGCCCCGACGCCGTCCCCACGGTGATGGCGCAGCTGTGCTCCGCCGACCGGGGCCCGCTCGCCGAGCCGGTGGCGGTGAGCACCGCCGCGGACGGCGCCCGGTTCCAGCTGTGCGCGGCGACGGCCGCCGGGGGGAACGGCGCCCAGAGCGCACTCCTCGTATGGGCGGACGACAGCCCCGCCACCGGCGGCGACAAGCCCGCCTTCTCGGTCCGCGGCCGCACCTTCGAGGTCACGGCGGCGGGACGCCTCCTCTGACCCCGGCGGCGGCAGCAAGGGCGGCAGCGGCGGCGGCAGCGAGGGATTTGAACTCGTTCGAAAGCAGACTTGAACCCGTTCAAAGAGAGGTCTACAGTCAGTCCTGCCAACGAGTTGAACACGTTCAAGGGGGGCGAGGGCAATGGACCTCACCGTCATCGCATACGTCATCTACCTGCTCATCAGCATCGGACTCACCGTCTGGGTGGCCCGCACGCTCAGCCGCAACGGACGCGTCTTCATCGCCGACGTCCTGCACGGCAACGAGAAGCTCGCGGACGCCGTGAACCACCTCCTGGTGGTCGGCTTCTACCTCGTCAACATCGGCTTCGTGACCCTCTACCTGAGGTCGGCCGACAGCATCGACACCGCACGCGGCCTCTTCGAGGCCCTGTCGGTCAAGCTCGGCGTCGTCCTGCTCGTCCTCGGCGCGATGCACCTCGGCAACGTCTGGGTGCTGAACAAGATGCGCCGCCGCGGGATCATGGAGCGCCAGCAGACCCCGCCGATCGCCCCGCAGGGCTGGACCGCTCCCGCCGGGGCCTGAGCGATGACCACGGCAGCGCAGGCCACCCGGCACCTGACCGTCCTGTACGACGCGCACTGCCCGCTGTGCGTCCACATCCGGCACTGGCTGCTCGGGCAGCGCTGGCTGGTGCCGCTGCGGCTGGTGCCGGCCGGGTCCCAGGAGGCCCAGCGGCGCTTCCCGCGGCTCGACCACGCCTCGACCCTCCGCGAGATCACCGTGATCGGCGATTCCGGGCAGGTGTGGACCGGCACCGACGCCTTCATCGTGTGCCTGTGGGCGCTGGCCGAGCACCGGCCGAAGGCCAACTGGCTCGCCACCCCGGCGGGCCGGCCCTTCGCCCGGGCCGCCATGTACACGGCCTCGGCCTGGCGCCAGGCGGTCCGCACGGGGGTCGGACCGCAGGACGCCGATGTGGATGCCGAGGGCACCGCCTGTGGCGACCACTGCTCCGCACCCCGATAGGCTCGTACACCGTGACTGATCAGAAGGCTCCCAAGAGCGAACAGACCCGCACGCTCATCCTCGAAACCGCGCTCCGCCTCTTCCAGGAGCGCGGCTTCGACAAGACGACCATGCGGGCCATCGCCAAGGAGGCCGGAGTCTCGGTCGGCAACGCCTATTACTACTTCGAGTCGAAGGAACACCTGGTCCAGGGGTTCTACGACCGGATCGGCGCCGCCCACCAGGCGGCGGTCCGGCCCATCCTGGAGCAGGAGACCGACCTGCAGAAGCGGCTCGCGGGCGTGCTGACGAGCTGGCTCGACATCGCGGCCCCGTACCACGAGTTCGCCTCGCAGTTCTTCAAGAACGCGGCGGATCCGGAGAGTCCGCTGAGCCCGTTCTCTCCCGAGTCGGAGCCGGCCCGCAAGGCCGCGATCGACATGCACCGCGAGGTGCTGGCGGGCGCGAAGACGAAGGTGCCGGAGGAACTGGCCGACGTACTGCCGGAGCTGATGTGGCTCTCGCAGATGGGGCTGGTGCTGTACTGGGTCTTCGACCGGTCCCCGGACAGCGAGAAGTCGCGCCGGCTCGCCCAGCGCGGTGCGCAGTTGACGACGCGGGGCATCGTCCTGGCCCGCTTCCGGGTGCTGCGGCCGCTGGTGCGGGAGCTGCACGAACTGTTCGCGGACTTCCTGCCGGGCATGGCGCAGACGGCCGCGTCAAGGAAGAAGCCCGCCTCGACCCCCGACCCGGCCGAATAGCCGGACCGGCCAACTCCAGCCGCCCGCTTTCGAAGCAGGGGTCCGGCCATCCAGCCGCCCGCTTCCGAAGCAGGGGTCCGGCCATCCAGCCCCGCCGGCGATTGAGGCGCGGGGTCTGGGGCGGCGCACCGGCAACCCCGGCTCCGCCGACCGTCAGACCCCGGCCGGGAACCCCGCCAACCTCCGAAACCGAGGGCCGGCACATCCAGCCCCTCGTCCCGGGCAAGGGCGGAGCTGGAATTGCCGGACTCCCGGCTCAGGTGGCGGCGGAGCCGGGATGGCCGAGCCCCGGCCGACACGGGGGCGGGGGCCGGGCCGTGGGGTCGGTCAGGGGTGGCGCGAGGGCGGCGGGGCTATGGTGATGGCGGTTTTGCCGCGGGCCTGGCCGGCTGCGAGGCGGCGGACTGCCTCCGGGACCTCGTCCAGGCTGTACGTGGCGCCCACCACCGGGGTCACCCGGCCGGACTCGATCAGGCCGTTCAGGACCTCCAGGTCGGCCCGCCGCGGCGGCGCGAAGAACACCGCCAGCCGCTGCCGCACGAACGGCGACAGTACGAGCGCGCACAACTGCCGCCTCAGCCCGATCCAGTCGCCGGCGTCCTCGCCGCCCGCGATGACCAGGGTCCCGCGGGGCGCAAGGGCCCGGCGGAGCCGGGACAGCGGGCTGCTCCCGCCGATGTCCAGGACCAGGTCCCAGCTCCGGCCGCCGGCCGCGAAGTCCTCGCGGGTGTAGTCGATGACCCCGTCCGCACCGACCGAGCGCACCAGGTCCGCCTTGGCCGTACTGCACACGCCGGTCACCTCCGCCCCGAAGGCCTTGGCCAGCTGCACCGCGTACGTCCCCACCCCGCCCGAGGCGCCGACCACCAGCACCCGCTGCCCCGGCCGCACCCGGCCGGCGTCCCGCAGCCCGCGCAGCGCCGTGCACGCCGAGACCGCGACGACGGCGGCCTCCTCGAAGCCGAGCCGGGCCGGCTTGGGGGCGATCCGGTCCGCGCGGGCGACCGCGTACTCGGCGAAGGAGCCGCGGGCGACCCCGTACACCTCGTCGCCGACCGCGAAGCCGGCCACCCCGGCGCCCACCGCGGCCACCGTCCCCGCCACGTCCAGCCCGGCCACCGGGTGCCTCGGCGTACGCAGCCCCAGGCCCAGCCGGACCGCGTACGGCCTGCCCGCCATGGCGTGCCAGGTGCCGCGGTCCACGCCGGCGGCCCGGACCCGCAGGAGCACCTCGCCGGCCCCGGGGACCGGCCGCGGCACCTGCGCCGGCCGCAGCACGCCGGGCGTGCCGTAGCCCTCCTGGACGATCGCCCTCATGGATTGCATCCGGTCCGCCCTCTCTCCCGTACTAAGTACGACTTACTTAGTACGGTACCCTCGGGGCAGCAGTCAACTCCCCCACCACGACGGAGAGACATGGCCCCGCTCAGCCGGGACAAGGTGCTCGCCGCGGCGGTCGCCGTCGCGGACGCCGGCGGCCTCGCCGCGCTCACCATCCGGTCCCTGGCCCAGGAGCTCGGCGTCAAGCCGATGTCCCTGTACCACCACGTGCCCAACAAGGAGGCGATCCTCGACGGCATCGTCGACTCCGTCTTCGCCGAGATCGACCTGCCGCCGGCCGACGCCGACTGGCGCACCGCCCTGCACCACAGGGCCCGCTCGGCCCGGGCCGTGCTGCGCCGCCACCCGTGGGCGACCGCGGTGATGGAGTCCCGCGCGCACCCCGGGCCGGCCACGCTGCGCCACCACGACGCGGTCATCGCCACCCTGCGGCGCGGCGGCTTCCCCTTCGCGCTCGCGGCGCACGCCTATTCGCTGCTGGACAGCTACGTCTACGGGTTCGCCCTGACGGAGACCGCCCTGCCGTTCGACCCGCAGGACGCGGGCGGGGCCGCGGAGGAGTTCCTGGCCGCGTTCCCGGCGGAGGCCTATCCGCACCTGGCCGAGTTCACGAAGGAGCACGTGCTCGCGCCCGGGTACGACCACGGGGCGGAGTTCGACTACGGGCTGGAGCTGATCCTCGACGGCCTCGAACGCCGCCTCGCCGCAGCCTGAGTCCTCAGACCCTCAAGCCCACAAGCCCTCAGGCCTGGTACGAGGCCAGCTCGACCACCGTGATGTCCGAGGGCGCGCCCACCCGGACCGGCGGCCCCCAGGCGCCCGCCCCGCGGGACACGTACAGCTGGGTGTCGCCGTAGCGCTCCAGGCCGGCGACGGTCGGATTGGCGAGCTCGGCGAGGTAGTTGCCCGGCCAGAGCTGGCCGCCGTGGGTGTGGCCGGACAGCTGCAGGTCCACGCCGTGGCGGACCGCCTCGTGGATGACGACGGGCTGGTGGGCGAGGAGCACGGCGGCGCGGGCGCGGTCGCGGTCCCCGAGGGCCGCTGCGAAGTCCGGGCCGTGGCCCTCCCGCTCGCCCTGGACGTCGTTGACCCCGGCCAGGTCGAAGTGCGGCAGGGCGCGGCGGGCGTTCTCCAGCGGGGTGAGGCCGAGCTCGCGGACGTGCTCGATCCAGGGTGCGGCGCCCGAGAAGTACTCGTGGTTGCCGGTGACGAAGTACGCGCCGTGCCGGGCCTGCAGCCCGCGCAGCGGTTCGGCGGCGGGGCCGAGGTCGTGCACGGTGCCGTCGACGAGGTCGCCGACGACGGCGATCAGGTCGGGCTGGGTGCGGTTGACGGTCTCGACGATGCGGGCGGTGTGGGCGCGACCGAGGACCGGGCCGAGGTGGACGTCGCTGACGACGGCGATCCGGAAGCCGTGCGCGGCGCGGGGCAGCTTGGCCAGGGGCACCTGCACCCGCTTCACGCGCGGGCCGCGCAGCACCCCGTACGTGCCGTATCCGACGGTTGCGGCCGCGGCGGTGGCCGCGGCGCCGCCGACGGCGCGCGCGACGAACAGCCGCCGGCTGATCCCGCCCCCGTCCGGGGCGCCGGCCGCCGGAGGGCCGGACCGCTGCGGCTCGGACCCGGCTTCGGGCTGCGGCTCGCGCGCCGGCTCGGGCGCCGGCTCGGGCTCGGGCTCGGGCTCGGGCTCGTACGCCGGCTCCGGTGCAGTGGCCGCCTCCGCGGCTGCGGCCGGGCGCCGGCGCAGCAGGACCGCGCGGACCGGTTCCGCGACCAGCATGGCCAGGCTCAGGTACAGCAGCACGGCCAGCCACAGGTAGCCCGGCCAGGCCACCGCCTGTTGCAGCGCGAACGGCGCTCCGGCGCGGCCCGAGGTGAGGGCGGCCAGCGACAGCAGCGGCAGGGCGAAGGCGAGGACGGTGCCCGTCCGGCGGGCCGGGCCGCCGGGGCGGGTGGTGTCCCTCACGAGGCGGACCCACAGCCAGCGGTGGACGAGCCCGAGCAGGCCCAGGACCAGCAGGACCGCGGCCGCGAAGAGCGCGACCGTCACTCCTTCGGCTCCTGCGGGCCCTGCCGCGACTCACGCCGCAGCGCGAGGACCCCGCGCAGGCCGATCACACCAACGGCCGTCCCCAGGAGAAAAGACGTGATGGCCAGGAGAAGGTGGACCCAGAAATACGTCGTCGGCTCACCGGCCGCGTCAAAGGCCAGGCCGCTGCCGTCCTTCCACAGGTTCCGGACGAAAGACACCCAGATGAACCAGCTCCACACTCCGAAGACGAGCAGGAACCAGGAGGCGGCGCGGCTGAGTTTCATGCCCCCAGTATCGGTTCGGTCCCCGGGACGGGTGCGCGGGGGTGGGCTGTCCCGGCACTGGTTGGCCCGACTTGGCCGGTCCCGAACGGCCGCGCTGCAATCTGCATGTACGTTCACCTGCGTGTCTGCAAAGAAGACTGCATGGACGGTCCTGTCCGCCGGGCTGCTCGTCCCCGGGATGCTCGTCCCCGCCCTCCTCGCGGCGCCCGCCCACGCCGCGCCGCCCCCTCCGCCCCCGGCGGACGGCAAGGGCAAGCCGCAGGAGGCCCAGGGCCCCGGGCTCGCGCCGCCCGAGTCGATGTCCACGGTGGGCGGGGCGCTGCTCGGCAAGCCCGGGGTGCAGGTGAGCCCGATGGCGGGGGCGCCGGCCCTGCCTGGCAACCTGACGGGGCGGTCGTGGATCGTGGCCGACGCCGAGACCGGGGAGGTGCTGGCGGCGAACAACGCGCACTGGCGGCTGCCGCCGGCGTCCACGATGAAGATGCTCTTCGCGGACACGGTGCTGCCCAACCTGCCCAAGGACCAGGTCCACAAGGTCACCGTGCAGGAGCTGGAGGGGGTGGGCGCCGGCTCCAGCGAGGTCGGGCTCAAGGAGGAGCTCGACTACTCGGTGCACGACCTGTGGCTCGGGGTCTTCCTGCGGTCCGGGAACGACGCCGTGCACGTGCTCTCCGCCATGAACGGCGGCATCGAGAAGACCGTGCACGACATGCAGGCGCACGCCGAGGAGCTCCAGGCCCTCGACACCCATGTCGTCTCGCCCGACGGCTACGACGCCTCGGGCCAGGTCTCCAGCGCGTACGACCTCACCCTGATCGCCCGCTCGGGCCTGCAGAAGAAGGACTTCCGCGAGTACTGCAGCACGGCGAGCGCGAAGTTCCCCGGTGAGCAGGAGCCGGGCAAGCCGCGCGAGTACTACGAGATCCAGAACACCAACCGGCTGATGACGGGCGCGGGCGGCATCACCCCGTACAAGGGCATCGCCGGGGTGAAGAACGGCAACACCACGATGGCCGGGGCCACCTTCACCGGCCTGGCCCAGCACGGCGACAAGAAGCTGCTGGTGACGGTGATGAACCCGAGCGCGGGCGGGGCCAACTCGGTCTACGAGGAGACCGCCATGCTCCTCGACTGGGGCTTCGCGGCGGCCGGGAAGGTCCGCCCGATCGGCGAGCTGGTGCCGCCGAAGAGCGCCGACACCTCCTCGCACGGCTCGCCCGCCCAGTCCCACCACCGGGCCTCCGTGGCGGCCGGCTCCGGCTCGGGCGGCGGCCTCGGGACCGCGTTCGGCGTGGTGGGCGGGGCGCTGGCCGTGGTGGCGAGCTGCGTGTACGCCGTGAACCGCCGCTTCCCGCCGGGCCGGCGCAGCCGCGGCCAGGGCCCGGATCCCGATGCGCCGTGAGCGCGGGGAGGGGGGCGCCGGCGGCTCAGCCGTCCGTGGCGCGGGCGGGCCGGGAGCCGGGCCCGTCCTCCCCGCCTGTCTCCCCCTCGGCGGGGGTGGCCGTCCAGGCCGCGCAGAACAGCAGCAGCTTCGCCGTCAGGTTGATCCAGATCAGCAGGGCGACCGGCACGCCGAAGGCCCCGTACATGCTCTTCGCGGCGACCTCGCGCATATAGCCGCTGAGCAGCAGTTTCAGCAGTTCGAAGCCGATCGCGCCGAGGAGTGCCGCCTGGACCAGCCGGCGGCGCGGCGGCTCCACCCCCGGCAGCAGGGTCAGCAGGTACAGCAGCAGCAGGAAGGCGGCCACGACACCGACGAGGAAGGCCCCGGCGCGCAGCAGGAACCCGCCCGCGCCGTGCGGCGGGATGCCCAGCGCGGAGCCGAACTTCCCGACCGCGCTGGCGCCGATGATCGAGGCCGCCGCCGAGGCCAGGCCGGCCGCGCCCAGGCCCAGCAGGACGAGGGTGTCCTTGCCCTTGCGGACGACGACGTTGCCCTCGTCCTCGTCGTCCTTCTCCCACACGGCGCGCAGGCAGTCCCGCATGGAGCCGACCCAGCCGACGCCGGTGAAGAGGAGCACGACCCCGGCGACGAGGCCGATGGTGGCCGCGTTCGCGACGAGCCCGGGCAGGTTCAGCTGGTCGGAGATGCCGGGGACCTGCTCGGCGAGGGCCTTCTGCAGCTTGTCCAGCTGGTCCTGGCTGAGCAGCGCCGCGCCGACCGCGGCGGCGAGGGTGATCAGCGGGAAGAGGGCGAGGAAGCTGATGAAGGTGATCGCGGAGGCCAGCCGGGCCCAGTGGACCCGGTCGAGGCGCTCGTACGCGTGCCAGGGGCGGGTCCGCATCAGGCGGGCGGCCGCCGGCCCGACCACCGGGAGTTTCCTCAGCCAGTCCATGGGGTCACCGTAAAGGAGCGTACGGAAATCGCCGGGATCGCGGTGTCGGGGCGCTACGGTCGTCGATTGTGACTTTTCGTCCCGGTCTTCGCCCGTTCCACACCCTGGTCCTGCGGACGGTCCGCTTCCACGCCCGCCAGACGCTGCGGCCGCTGCGCCCGCCGCGTCAGGTGCGCCGCGTGGAGGCCTCGGTCGCCTCGTCGGCCGGTGAGCCGAGCTGCGCCGGGACCCCGCCCGCGGCGCCGCTGCCGAAGGGGTACTCGCGCAGCTTGCGCCACACCCCGTCGGAGCCCTGCTCGTAGAGCGCGAAGCCGGTGCACAGCCACTCGGCCGCGTAGTCGGCGAGGGTGTCGAAGGCCAGGTCCATCGCCTCTTCGGAGATCCCGTGGGCGACGGTGACGTGCGGGTGGTACGGGAACGCCAGCTCCCGGTCGATCGGGCCCTGCGGGTCGCGGACCAGGCCCTGGAGGCGGGTGCAGCCCGCGCCGCCCTCGGCGAGCTTGACGAAGACGACCGGCGAGAGCGGGCGGAAGGTGCCCGTGCCCTCCAGACGCATCGCGAACGGCGCGAAGGCCGCCGCGACCTCGGCCAGGTGGGCCCGGATCTGCGGCAGCCGGTCCCCGGCCACCTCGGTGGGCGGGACGAGGGTGACGTGCGTGGGGATGCCGTGCGCGGCGGCGTCCCCGAAGCCGGCGCGCAGCTGCTGGAGCTGGCTGCCGTACGGCTCCGGGACCGCGATCGAAACGCCGAGCGTTACGGTCCCCACGTATGTCTCCTCCGTCGTCTGTGTGGCGGCTGTGCGTGCGCGCCGCCGGTCCCCAGTGTGGGGCCGGCGGCCCCGGGGCGCCAGGCCCCTTCTCGCTGCCCGGCTACCGGGTCAGTGCTTCGCGGGCACGAACCCGATGCGGTCGTACGCCTGTGCCAGGGTCTCCGCGGCGACCGCGCGGGCCTTCTCGGCGCCCTTGGCCAAGATGGCGTCCAACGTCTCCGGGTCGTCCAGGAATTCCCGGGTCCGCTGCTGGAACGGTGTGACGAACTCGACCATCGCGCCGGCCAGGTCCGTCTTCAGCGCGCCGTAGCCCTTGCCCTCGTAGCGGGCTTCCAGGGCCGGGATGCTCTCCCCCGTGAGGGTGGAGTAGATCGTCAGCAGGTTGCTGACGCCGGGCTTGTTCTCCGTGTCGAAGCGGATCTCGGCCTCGGTGTCGGTGACCGCGCTCTTGATCTTCTTCTCGGTGGCCTTGGGCTCGTCGAGGAGGCTGATGAGCCCCTTGGGGGACGAGGCCGACTTCGACATCTTGATCGACGGGTCCTGGAGGTCGTAGATCTTCGCGACCTCCTTGACGATGTGCGCGGCGGGCAGGGTGAAGGTCTGGCCGAAGCGGTGGTTGAAGCGCTCGGCGAGGTCGCGGGTCAGCTCCACGTGCTGGCGCTGGTCCTCGCCGACCGGGACGGCGTTCGCCTGGTAGAGCAGGATGTCCGCGACCTGGAGGATCGGGTACGTGAACAGGCCGACGCTGGCGCTGTTCACGCCGCCCTTGGCGGACTTGTCCTTGAACTGGGTCATCCGGCTGGCCTCGCCGAAGCCGGTGATGCAGTTCATGACCCAGGCGAGCTGCGCGTGCTCCGGGACGTGGCTCTGGATGAACAGCGTGCAGCGCTCGGGGTCCAGGCCGGCGGCGAGCAGCTGCGCGGCGGAGAGCCGGGTGTTCGCGCGGAGGTCCTTGGGATCCTGCGGCATGGTGATCGCGTGCAGGTCGACCACCATGTAGAAGGCGTCGTGCGTCTCCTGCAGGGCGACGTACTGGCGGATCGCTCCGAGGTAGTTCCCGAGGTGGAACGAGCCGGAGGTGGGCTGGATGCCGGAGAGCGCGCGAGGACGATCAGAAGCCATGGCTTCATTCTCTCAGGTGTGGGGGGCGGGTCGGGTCGTCGCGTGGCCGGAACCGGGCCGCACCCTGCGGGTGCGGCCGGGCTCCGCCCCTGCCCCGCGCCCTACCCGCGGGTACCGCCCATGGCCGATTCCCGCCCCACCTGAGCGACCCCTTTCAGCCACCGGCCCCGCTGCGCGGAGCCTTTCCCCCACCCCGCCCTTCCCCGAAACCGGGGGCTCCGCCCCCGGACCCCCACGCCTCAAACGCCGGCGAGGCTGATTTCAGCCCGCGCGGCGTTTGAGCGCTGGGGGTACCCCCAGCGGTAGCTGGGGGAGGGTCCCGGCGGAGCCCGGTTTCGGGAAGGGGCGGGGAGGGGAACGGCTCCGCGCAGCGGAGCCGACAGCGGCGGCCGGGGCCGCGGGTCAGGAGACGGGGAGGCCCGGGGCCGGGTAGGCGTGGAGGAGGTCCGCCACCTCCTGGCGGATCTTGGACAGGGCCGGCTCGTCGCCGGAGGCAGCGGCGGCCACCGCCCGCCCGATCCACTCCGCGACCTGCGGCATGTGCTCCGGGGCCAGACCCCGGGACGTCAGGGACGGGGTCCCGATCCGGATCCCGGACGGGTCGAACGGCTTGCGCGGATCAAACGGCACGGTGTTGTAGTTCACCACGATCCCGGCCCGGTCCAGCGCCTTCGCCGCCACCTTCCCCGGCACCCCCTTCCCCGTCAGGTCGATCAGGACCAGGTGGTTGTCGGTACCCCCCGACACCAGGTCGAACCCCCGCTCCAGCAACGCAGCGGCCAGCGCCTTCGCATTGGCGACGACCGTGTGCGCGTACGTCACGAACGCCGGCTGCGCCGCCTCGTGCAGGGCCACGGCGATGCCGGCCGTGGTCTGGTTGTGCGGTCCGCCCTGCAGGCCGGGGAAGACGGCCTTGTCGATGGCCTTGGCGTGCTCCTCGGTGCACATGAGCATCGCGCCCCGCGGCCCGCGCAGCGTCTTGTGCGTGGTGGTGGAGATGACGTCGACGTGCCCGGCGGGCGACGGGTGGGCCCCGCCCGCGATCAGGCCGGCGATGTGGGCGACGTCGGCGACCAGGACCGAGCCCGCCTCCTTCGCGATGGAGGCGAACGCCTCGAAGTCGATCGTGCGCGGCAGGGCGGTACCGCCACAGAAGATGATCTTCGGGCGCTCGGCCAGCGCCAGGTCCCGCACCGCGTCGTAGTCGATCAGCCCGGTGTCGGCCGACACCCCGTACTGCACGCCCCGGAACCAGGAGCCCGTCGCCGAGACCCCCCAGCCGTGCGTCAGGTGCCCGCCCATCGGCAGGGCCATGCCCATCACCGTGTCGCCGGGCTGGGCGAAGGCCAGGTACACGGCGAGGTTCGCGGGCGAGCCGGAGTACGGCTGCACGTTCGCGTGGTCAACGCCGAACAGCCCCTTCGCCCGCTCGACGGCCAGCGCCTCGATGCGGTCGATGTTCTGCTGGCCCTCGTAGTAGCGGCGGCCCGGGTAGCCCTCGCTGTACTTGTTCTGCAGGACGGTCCCGGAGGCTTCGAGGACGGCCGCGGAGACGTAGTTCTCGCTCGGGATCAGGCGGAGCGTCTGCGCCTGGAGGACTTCCTCGGCGGCGACGAAGGACGCGAGCTCGGGGTCGGCGGCGGCGAGGGCGGGGTGGCGGGGCTGGGGCGTCGCGCTCATGGCGGCTCCTGTCGGGGTCGATGTCGGGTCTCGTCCCCGCAGGGGCCCAGGCGAGCGGCCCTGTGTGCGGTCGTGCGCGCACGACTCCCCCGGAGTTCGTTCTCCGTGCGCCAGTCGCCGTGCGTACGGCCAACCTTAGCGGGCATGCCACCGGAAAGGTTTCCGCGTCCGGTATACGAGCGACGTATAGCCGTATACAGGTGGCGCCACCCTGTCACCCGGCCCGTCCGCCCGACCGACGATCGGAGACCCCGTGTCGAGAACTGCAGATGCCATCGCCTCCGCCGAGGCGCACAGCGCCCACAACTACCACCCGCTGCCCGTCGTCGTGGCGACGGCGGAGGGCGCGTGGATGACCGACGTCGAGGGGCGCCGCTATCTCGACATGCTCGCCGGCTACTCGGCGCTCAACTTCGGCCACGGCAACCGCCGTCTGCTGGACGCGGCCAAGGCGCAGCTGGAGCGGGTCACCCTCACCTCGCGGGCCTTCCACCACGACCGCTTCGCCGACTTCTGCACCGAACTAGCCGCGCTGTGCGGCAAGGAGATGGTGCTGCCGATGAACACGGGCGCGGAGGCCGTGGAGACGGCCGTGAAGACCGCCCGCAAGTGGGGCTACGAGGTCAAGGGCGTCCCGGACGGCCACGCCAAGATCGTGGTCGCGGCCGACAACTTCCACGGCCGTACGACGACCATCGTGAGCTTCTCCACCGACCACGAGGCCCGCGACCACTTCGGCCCGTACACGCCGGGGTTCGAGATCGTCCCGTACGGGGACCTCACCGCCCTCGCCCACGCCGTCACCCCGAACACGGTGGCGGTGCTGCTGGAGCCGATCCAGGGCGAGGCCGGGGTGCTGGTGCCGCCGGCCGGGTACCTGCGCGGCGTGCGGGAGCTGACGCGCGAGCGGAACGTGCTGTTCATGGTGGACGAGATCCAGTCGGGGCTGGGCCGCACGGGCAGGACCTTCGCCTGCGAGCACGAGGACGTCGTCCCGGACGTGTACCTCCTCGGCAAGGCGCTCGGCGGCGGCGTGGTGCCGGTCTCCGCGGTCGTCGCCGACCGGGACGTCCTCGGCATCTTCAAGCCCGGCGAGCACGGCTCCACCTTCGGCGGCAACCCGCTGGCCTGTGCCGTCGCCCTGGAGGTCGTCGCGATGCTGCGCACCGGCGAGTACCAGCAGCGCGCCGCCGAGCTCGGCGACCACCTGCACCGGGAGCTGAACCTGCTGGTCGGCGGCGGCGCGGTGACCGCGGTGCGCGGGCGCGGGCTGTGGGCGGGCGTGGACATCGAGCCCGGCCACGGCACGGGCCGCGAGGTCTCGCACAGGCTGATGGAGCGCGGCGTGCTGGTCAAGGACACCCACGGGGCGACGATCCGGATCGCTCCCCCGCTGGTGATCTCCAAGGAGGACCTGGACTGGGGCCTGGACCAGCTGCGCGCGGTCCTGTCGGTGTAGAGCCCGTCGGCCTGAAGGCCTAGAGGATGACGTGGGGCAGGAAGCGGGCGTACTCGTCCGTGACCGGCCCCGCGGACTCGCGGATGCCGAGCCCCGCCGCCTCCTCCTCGACGACCCATGCGCCGAGCACGACCCGGTTGCCGTCGAAGTCGGGCAGCGGGGCGAGGCCCTGGTACACGTACCGCTCGCCGTCGGCCGGGGTGAAGGGCGCGTCCCCGCCCGGCGGGTGCAGGCTGACCCCGGCGCCCTCGCGGCCCAGCAGCGGCTTGGCGGCGAAGCCGGTGGTGGCGGGCAGGTCGCGCGGGCCGTCGAGGTAGGCGGGCAGCAGGTTGGGGTGCTCGGGGAAGAGCTCCCACAGGATCGCCAGCAGCGCCTTGTTGGACAGCAGCATCTTCCACAGCGGCTCGATCCAGCTGGTGGTGCCGGTGCCGCCGCCGAGGTCGTACGTGTCGAGGACGTGCGGGCCGAAGGCGTCGGTGGCCAGCCACTCCCACGGGTAGAGCTTGAAGCAGCTGCGGATGAAGCGGAGCTTCTCGTCCACGAACCGGCCCGAGAGGGAGTCCCAGCCGATCTTCTCGACGGACAGGGCCTCGGTGTCCAGGCCCGCCTGCTCGGCGGTCTCCTGGAGGTAGGCGACCGTCATCAGGTCCTCGCCGAGCTCGTCGGTCTCCGAATGCGCGAAGTGCACCGGGCCGGGCGGCAGCAGCTCCGCCTGCCGGCCCCAGGCCTCGACGAGCCGCTCGTGCAGGGAGTTCCACTGGTCGGCGCCGGGGAAGCGCTCCTCCATCCAGAACCACTGCGGACTGGCCGCCTCCACCAGGGAGGTGGGGGTGTCGGCGTTGTACTCCAGCATCTTGGCCGGGCTGCCGTCGCCGTCGTAGCGCAGGTCGAAGCGGCCGTAGAGGGAGGGCTGTTCGGCGCGCCGGCGCCAGGACTCCGCGATCCGCCCGGCCAGGCGCCGGTCGGTGATGCCGAGGTCGGCGAAGCGGTCGTGTACGACGATGTGCTCGGCCGCGGCCAGGCACATGGCGTGCAGCTCCTCGACGACGTTCTCCAGCGCCTCGATCTCCGGGAGGGTGAAGGAGTAGTACGCGCTCTCGTCCCAGTACGGGCGCAGGGAGTCGTCGGGGTAGCGGGTCAGGGGGTAGATCAGCCCCTGCTCCTCGACCGTGCGCTGCCAGTCGGGGCGGGGCTCGATGGTGTGGCGCCGCACCGGGTCAGCCTCCGCTGGAGCTGGAGTGGCCGCCGATGCCGCCGCGGGTGACGGCCGACTTGTCGAAGCTGCCGCCGCTGACCTTGTTGTTCTTGACGCTGCCGCCGTAGTAGTACGCGCCGCGGCCGCCGCTGCGGCACTCCTTGGTGTTCAGCTTCTCCATGGTGACGCGGTCGGCGCAGCGCTTGTCCGGTTCGCTGCCGCACGACACGAGGGCGGCGGCGAGCAGGCCCATGCCGCCGAGGACGACGGCGCCCGAGCGCATGCGGTTCCGGCCGGGGATGCTGCCGCCCGTGGTGCCGCTCACACTGCCGTTCGTACCGCTGCCGGTGCTCCTGCTGCTGTCGCTGTCCATGGCCGACAGACTAGATCGGGGCCCTGGACCGATGGAATCCGGCCGTACGGATCCGCGCAACCCCTCCATGATCTAGAGTCCGTTCGTGCTCCTTGGGATGGTTTGTGCACTGGGTGCGGCGGTCTGCTTCGGCACGGCGTCGGTCCTGCAGGCGGCCGCGGCGCGGTCCGCCGAGCCGGGGACGGGGTCCGGGGTGGACACCGCGCTGCTGTGGCGCGCGGCGCGGCAGTGGCGGTACGTGGCCGGGCTGGCGCTGGACGCGGTCGGGTTCGTCCTGCAGATCATCGCCCTGCGGAACCTCCCCGTGTACGCGGTGGGTGCGGCCCTGGCGGCGAGCCTCGCGGTGACGGCGGTGGTCGCGGCGCGGGTGCTGCGGGTGCGGCTGCGGGGGGCCGAGTGGGCCGCGGTGGCGGTGGTGTGCGCAGGCCTGGCGATGCTGGGGCTTGCCTCGGGCGAGGAGGGCCCGGGGAAGGGCTCGTTGGGGCTGCAGCTGGCGCTGCTGGGGGCCGCGGCGGCGGTGCTGCTGGCCGGGGCTGCGTGCGGGGGCCTGCCGGACCGGCCGCGGTCCCTCGCCCTCGGGCTGGCCGCCGGGACGGGGTTCGGGGTCGTCGAGGTCGCGGTCCGGCTGATCGACACGGTCTCGCCGGCCGAGCTGCGGAACCCGGCGCTGTACGCGCTGCTGCTGGGCGGGGGCGCGGCGTTCCTGCTGCTGACCTCGGCGCTGCAGCGCGGCTCGGTCACGGCGGCCACGGCCGGGCTGGTCCTGGGCGAGACGGTCGGGCCGGCGGTGGTGGGGGTGGCCTGCCTCGGCGACCGGACCCGGGAGGGCCTGACCTGGCTCGCCGCGCTGGGCTTCGCCGTGGCGGTGGGCGGCGCCCTGTCCCTGGCCCGCTTCGGCGAACCCCCGCCCGCGGGCGACTCCCCGCCCGCCGGCGCGCCCGCCGCACCCCGCTAGCGGCTGGCTGCCGCTGCGCGGAGCCGTTTCCCCACCCCGCCCCTTCCCGCTGTTCCGGATGTGCGGCTCCGCCGCGTGGCGGGCTCCGCCCGGACCCCGTTCGCCTCACACACCGGCGCGGCTGAAAGACCCGTGCGCTCCGCGCCCGGTGCGCTCAAACGCCGCGCGGGCTGGACTTTGCCGCTGCGCGGCAATTCCAGCCCCGCGGCAATTCCAACCCCGCGGCATCCATCCAGCCCCGCGGCATCCATCCAGCGCCGCCGGCACTATCCAGCCCCGCCCGCACTATCCAGCCCCGCCGGCACCATCCAGCCCCGCCGGCGATTGAGGCGCGGGGGTCCGGGGGCGGAGCCCCCGAATCTTTGAGCCCCGCCGGCGATTGAGGCGAGCGGGAGCCGGGGCCGCAGGACCCGCCCGCGGCGAAGCCGCCATCGGACACAGCGGGAAGGGGCGGGCTGGGGAACTGCTCCGCGCAGCGGGAGCCGCATCCGCACCCGGAATCAGGGCAGGGACGCCAGCAGGGCGGCCAGCGCCGGGGACCAGGCACTCGCCGAAGGGGTGCCGTAGCCGACGACCAGGGCCTCGCGGGGCGGCGCCGGCTCCGCATCCGGGTGCGCGTAGCGCGACAGGGTCTCCAGCCCGAGGTCATGCCAGGCCGCAGCCCGCAGCACCGCGTCCTGCGACCCCCCGGGAAGATCCAGCACGGCGTGCAACCCCGCCGCGATCCCCGACACGGCAACCCGCCCCGCCACCGCGGCCACCAACTCGTCCCGCCGCCTCCGGTACCGCACCCGCATCCCCCGCACGTGCCGGTCGTACGCCCCCGACCGGATGAACTCCGCCAGCGTCAGCTGGTCCAGCGCGCTGGAGGTCCAGTCGATGCGCCCCTTCGCGGCGAGCACCTCGTCCAGCAGCCCCGCCGGCACCACCATCCACCCCATCCGCAGCCCGGGCGCAAGGGACTTGCTCACGGTGCCGAGGTACACCACCCGCTCGGGGTCGAGCCCCTGGAGCGCGCCGACCGGCTGGCGGTCGTAGCGGAACTCCCCGTCGTAGTCGTCCTCCAGGATCAGCCCGCCCGTGGTCCGGGCCCAGTCGACGGCCGCCGCCCGCCGGGCGGGGGTGAGCGCGACGCCGGTCGGGAACTGGTGCGCGGGCGTCAGCAGCACGGCCCCTGCCTCCCCGCCCAGCTCCGTGGTGCGCGCCCCCGCCCCGTCCACCGCCAGCGGCACCGTCCGCAGCCCCGTGCGCGTCAGCAACTCCCGGTGCACGTCGAGGCTGTACCCCTCCACGGCCACCTCCCGGACCCGGCGCGCCCGCAGCACCCCGGCCAGCAGCGTCAGCGCGTGGACGAATCCGGAGCACAGCACGATCCGGTCCGGGTCCGCGTACACCCCGCGGGCCCGCGCCAGGTACCCGGCGAGGGCCTCCCGCAGCTCGATCCGCCCGCGCGCGTCGGCCGCGTACCCGAAGGCCTCGTTCGGGGCGTCGGTCAGCGCCCGCCGGGCCGCCGAGAGCCAGGCGCCGCGCGGGAAGGCGCCGAGGTCCGGGGTGCCGGCCATCAGGCTGTACGCGGGCGGCCGGCGCACCCCGGGCCGCCCGGCCCGGACGGCGGCGGCCGCGGTCCGGCGGGGCCGGGCCCGCTCCGCGACCCGGGTGCCCGAGCCCTGGCGGGCCGTCAGCCAGCCCTCGGCGACGAGTTCGGCGTACGCCTCCGCGACCGTGTTGCGCGCGATGCCGAGGTCGGCGGCGAGCGAGCGCGAGGACGGCAGCCGGGTCCCGGCGGCCAGCCGGCCGCTGCGGGCCGCCTCGCGCAGGGCTTCGGTCAGCCCGGCCCGCAGGCCGCGCCCGGCGGAGAGGTCCAGGTGCAGGTCGGCGCCCAAAGTGGCCCGGGAATCGGTCATGGAACTGGACCATATCGGCGGGCCGCCTGGTCCGTAAGCTCATGATCATGACGACTCAGGAGAACACGCCCGAAGCCACCGCCCCCTGCGCCGAGCACACCCCCCGCATGAACATGGCGGGCCAGGTCCCCGAGGTCTACAAGGCCATCGTCGCCCTGGAGATCGCCTCGAAGAAGGGACTGGACCCGCTCCTGGTCGAGCTGGTCAAGATCCGAGCCTCGCAGCTCAACCACTGCGCGTTCTGCCTCGACATGCACAGCAAGGACGCCCTCGCGGCGGGCGAGAGCGTGCAGCGGATCGTCCAGCTCAGCGCCTGGGAGGAGTCGCGGCACTTCTACACCGAGCGCGAGGTCGCCGCGATCGAGCTGACCGAGGCCGTGACCGTCCTGACGGACGGTTTCGTGCCCGACGACGTCTACGAGCGGGCGGCGAAGCAGTTCGACGAGAAGGAGCTCGCCCAGCTGATCGCCGTGATCGCGACGATCAACGTCTGGAACCGCGTGGCCGTCACCACCCGCATGGTCCCGGGCCACTACACGCCCGGCATGTACAACCACTGATCGGCTCGGCACCGCCCACGGGAACGGGGAAGGCCCCGGCGCCAGTGCGCCGGGGCCTTCCCGTTGCCGAAGAGATCGCGGGGATCAGATGAGGCCGAGCTCGCGGACCGCGTCGCGCTCCTCGATGAGCTCCGCCACGGAGGCGTCGATCCGGGTGCGGGAGAACTCGTTGATGTCCAGGCCCTGGACGATCTCGTACTTGCCGTCCTTGCAGGTGACGGGGAAGGAGGAGATCAGGCCCTCCGGGACGCCGTAGGAGCCGTCCGACGGGATGCCCATGGAGGTCCAGTCGCCCGCGGCGGTGCCGTTGACCCAGGTGTGGACGTGGTCGATGGCGGCGTTGGCGGCGGAGGCGGCCGAGGACGCGCCACGGGCCTCGATGATCGCGGCGCCGCGCTTGGCGACGGTCGGGATGAACTGGTCGGCCAGCCACGCCTGGTCGGCGACGACCTCGGCGGCGTTCTTGCCGGCGATCTCCGCGTGGAAGATGTCCGGGTACTGGGTCGCCGAGTGGTTGCCCCAGATGGTCAGGCGCTTGATGTCGGTGACGTCGGCGCCGGCCTTCTGCGCCAGCTGCGAGATCGCGCGGTTGTGGTCCAGGCGGGTCATCGCGGTGAAGCGCTCGGCCGGGACGTCCGGGGCGGCGGCCTGCGCGATGAGCGCGTTGGTGTTGGCCGGGTTGCCGACGACGAGGACCTTGATGTCGTCCGCGGCGTGGTCGTTGATGGCCTTGCCCTGCGGCTTGAAGATGCCGCCGTTGGCGGAGAGCAGGTCACCGCGCTCCATGCCCTTGGTGCGCGGGCGGGCGCCCACGAGCAGCGCGACGTTGGCACCCTCGAAGCCCTTGTTCGGGTCGTCGAAGATGTCGATGCCCTTCAGGAGCGGGAAGGCGCAGTCGTCGAGCTCCATGGCGGTGCCCTCGGCGGCCTTCAGGCCCTGGGGGATCTCCAGAAGGCGGAGCTTGACCGGCACGTCCGCGCCGAGCAGGTGACCGGAGGCGATGCGGAAGAGCAGCGCGTAGCCGATCTGGCCGGCGGCGCCGGTGACGGTGACATTCACAGGAGTGCGGGTCATGGCCTTCTCCGTTAGACAGCTGGCGGTGGGGCGTCCCTGCCCCATGTGCTGGCGGACGCCGCTTCCCTGCGAATCTTGACGTGAAGAGACATCCGGCGTCAGGCTATCCGACTCCCAAGCGGCCCAACCCCCCGGTCCGTGTGGTGCGCGGCACACGGACCGGGAGTTCGAAGGCGGGAGACCGGATGCACCCGCGCAATTCGCCTGCCGGGCTCGCCCGGACGGGTGGATCCGGGACTGTCCGACGACTGTGCGCCGGCTACCTGACGGTGAAGCGGGCCGCGTTCTCCAGGAAGGGCAGCTCCAGCCAGGGTTTGGGCTCCACCACCAGTGCGAGCAGGGTGATGGCCACGCCGAGCAGCCCGTACGTGACCATGTCCGTGAACCGGGAGCGCACGGCGAGCATGCCCACGTCGGGCAGGACGCGCCTCAGCACCGCGGCCGCCATCAGGGCCACACCGATCACCAGGCAGCCGATCCGCGGGTGGCCCAGCGCGGTGCACAGCAGCCCGGCCGCGGTCGCGGCGAGCACGCTGAGCATCGGCCACTGCCGGGCCGCGAGCGCATCGCCGGGGGCGGCCCGGCCGGCGCCCTCGGGGCGGGCGGTGTCCTGGGTGACGGAGGGGAAGCGGCGCGACTTGGGGGCGGCCTGCGGCGGCGTGGCCCCGCCGTCGGCACCGTTCTCCGCCCCGCGCGGCGTCCCGTTCTTCGCCCCGTGCGCCGCCCCCGGCTCTCGGTCCTGCTCAGCCTGCACTGGAGATCGTCCGTTCCGCCGCCTCGACGACGTTGACGAGCAGCTGCGCACGCGTCATGGGCCCGACGCCGCCCGGGTTCGGCGAGATCCACCCGGCGACCTCGGCGACCCCGGGGTGCACGTCGCCGACGATCTTGCCGGCCTCGTCGCGGCTGACGCCCACGTCGAGCACGGCCGCGCCCGGCTTGACGTCCTCCGGCTTGACCAGGTGCGGCACGCCCGCCGCCGCGACGATGATGTCGGCCTGGCGCAGCAGCCCGTGCAGGTCGCGGGTGCCGGTGTGGCACATGGTCACGGTGGCGTTCTCGGACCGGCGGGTCAGCAGCAGGCCCATCGAGCGGCCGACCGTGATGCCGCGGCCCAGCAGGACGACGTGCGCGCCGTTGATCTCCACGCCGTGGCGGCGCAGCAGGGCGACGATCCCGTACGGGGTGCAGGGCAGCGGGCCCGGCTCGTTCAGCACCAGCCGGCCCAGCGACATCGGGTGCAGGCCGTCGGCGTCCTTCAGCGGGTCCATCAGCTCCAGGACCCGGTTGGTGTCGATGCCCTTGGGGAGCGGGAGTTGCACGATGTAGCCGGTGCAGGCCGGGTCCTCGTTCAGCTCGCGGACGACCGCCTCGATCTCTTCCTGGGTGGCCGTGGCGGGCAGTTCCCGCCGGATGGACTCGATGCCGACCTCGGCGCAGTCCTTGTGCTTTCCGTTGACGTACCAGCGGCTCCCCGGGTCGTCGCCGACCAGCAGGGTGCCGAGTCCGGGGGTGACGCCCCGGGCCTTGAGGGCCGCCACGCGGGCGGTCAGTTCGGACTTGATCGCGGCGGCGGTGGCCTTGCCATCGAGAATCTGGGCGGTCATGGGACCATCCTCCCGGATGGGGTGCCCCCGGTTCCACTCGTGTCCGCCCGTGCCCGTCAAGGCGTCCGGCGGGCGGCCCGGTTCGGCCCATTGCCACAGCCTTGAAACATTCATTGCACTTGCACAACAAGTGACCGGCCGGTCGCAAAGCCGCTGGACAAGTCCGCCCCGATCGGCCGACGATGACCGGACAAAGAGTGCCGCGGGCAGTGCCGGGGGGCGGACCGCAGAACATCGCAGTACCACCTCCGTGCGTGCCGTGCGTCCCCGCACTTCCACGGAGGAACACCCGACCATGAGTTTCGGCGACCCGAACAACCCGTACGGGCAGCAGCCCCCGCAGGGCCAGCCCGGATACGGCTACCCGCAGCAGGCCCCGCAGGGCTATCCGCAGCAGGGCGGCTACGCCTACCCGCAGCAGGCGGCTCCCCAGGGCTACCCCGCCTACCCGGCCGGCCCCGGCGGCTACCCGGGCGTGCCGATGCAGATGCCGGGCCTGCTGAAGACGGCGCGCGTGTTCCTCTTCATCATCGCGGGCATCCAGCTGCTCGTCGGCGTGTTCGCCCTGCTGGGCGCCGCGTTCATCTCCAGCAGCTCCTCCGCCACCAACACCTCGGCGAGCGACACCGCGGCCGGACTCATCGCGGTCATCGCCCTCATCTCCATTGCACTCGCCATCTGGGCGATCGTCCTCGGCGTGAAGTTCGGCAAGGGCGGCAACGCCACCCGTATCACGACGATCGTGTACGCGGTGCTGTTCCTGCTGAGCAGCCTGTCCAACTTCGCGAACCTGAGTGGCAACGGCGCGACCGGCCCCTCGATGGCCGGCGGTGTCATCGGCCTGGCCATAGGCGTGCTCATCCTCGTCGCCGCGGTCAACAAGGACTCGGTCGCCTGGTTCAACCGTCCGCGGTACTGATCGCGGGCCCGCAGGACAACGGCTCAACGGCGAAGGCCGCCCCCCGCAGCGATGCGGGGCGCGGCCTTCGCCGTGTGCGCGGTGGAATCCGCGCAATCAGTGTCGTTGTCAGTGGAAGAAGTGGCGGGTGCCGGTGAAGTACATGGTCACGCCCGCCGCCTTCGCGGCCTCGACCACCTGCTCGTCGCGGACCGAACCGCCCGGCTGCACCACGGCCTTGACGCCCGCGGCGGTCAGGATCTCCAGCCCGTCCGGGAACGGGAAGAAGGCGTCGGACGCGGCGTACGAGCCCTGCGCGCGCTCGGCGCCGGCCCGCTCGACGGCGAGCTTGGCGGAGTCGACGCGGTTGACCTGGCCCATGCCGACGCCGACAGAGGCGCCGTCCTTGGCCAGCAGGATCGCGTTGGACTTCACGGCCCGGCAGGCCTTCCAGGCGAAGGCGAGCTCGGCGAGCTCCTCGGCGGAGAGCGCCTCGCCGGTGGCCAGGGTCCAGTTCTTCGGGTCGTCGCCCTCGGCCTGGAACACGTCGCTCTGCTGGAGGACCGCGCCGCCCGAGATGGGCTTGAGGTCGCCCGGCTGGTGCGGGCTGCCGTCGACGCGCAGGACGCGGATGTTCTTCTTCTTCGCCAGGATCGCGACCGCGCCCTCCTCGTAGGCGGGGGCGGCGATGACCTCGGTGAAGATCTCCGCGACCTGCTCGGCGAGCTGCACGGTCACCGGGCGGTTGACGGCGATGACGCCGCCGAAGGCCGAGAGCGGGTCGCAGGCGTGCGCCTTGCGGTGCGCCTCGGCGACGTCCGCGCCGACCGCGATGCCGCACGGGTTGGCGTGCTTGATGATCGCGACGCAGGGCTCGTCGTGGTCGTACGCGGCACGGCGGGCGGCCTCGGTGTCCACGTAGTTGTTGAAGGACATCTCCTTGCCGTGCAGCTGCTCGGCGTTGGCGAGCCCGCCCGGCTGTCCGTCCGTGTAGAGGGCGGCGGCCTGGTGCGGGTTCTCGCCGTAGCGCAGGACCGCCTTGCGGTCCCAGGCGCCGGCCAGGAACTCGGGCAGGGCGGCCTCGCCGTCCTCCGGGGCGTACGCGTTCGTGAACCAGGAGGCCACGGCGACGTCGTACGCGGCGGTGTGCTGGAAGGCCTCGGCCGCCAGGCGCTTGCGGGCGGCGAGGTCGAAGCCGCCGCCCTGGGCCGCGGCGAGGACGTCGGCGTACCGGGCGGGGCTGGTGACGACGGCGACCGACGGGTGGTTCTTGGCGGCGGCGCGGACCATGGACGGCCCGCCGATGTCGATCTGCTCGACGCACTCGTCGGGGGTGGCGCCCGAGGCGACGGTCTCCCGGAACGGGTACAGGTTGACGATCACCAGGTCGAACGGCTCCACGCCCAGCTCGGCGAGCTGGTTGCGGTGGTCCTCCAGGCGCAGGTCGGCCAGGATGCCCGCGTGGACGCGCGGGTGCAGGGTCTTGACCCGGCCGTCGAGGCACTCGGGGAAGCCGGTCAGCTCCTCGACCTTGGTGACGGGCACGCCGGCCCCGGCGATCCGGGAGGCGGTGGAGCCGGTGGAGACGAGCGCGACGCCCGCCTCGTGCAGGCCGCGCGCCAGCTCCTCCAGTCCCGTCTTGTCGTAGACACTGACGAGCGCGCGCCGGATCGGTCGCTTCGACGAGGTGGTGCTGCTCTCTACGGCGGTCACTGGATTGTTACCTTTCGTCCCTCAATGCGGTAGCCGTGCCGGGCCAGGCGCCCCACGACGTCGACGAGCAGCTGGCGCTCGACTTCCTTGATGCGCTCGTGCAGAGCGGCTTCGTCGTCCTCGTCCCTGACCTCGACCACACCCTGGGCGATGATCGGACCGGTGTCCACGCCGGCGTCCACGAAGTGGACCGTGCAGCCGGTGACCTTCGCGCCGTACGCGAGGGCGTCCCGGACGCCGTGGGCGCCGGGGAAGGCGGGGAGGAGGGCGGGATGGGTGTTGATGAAGCGGCCGCCGAAGCGGTCGATGAACGCCTTGCCCACGATCTTCATGAACCCGGCGGAGACGACGAGGTCCGGCGCGTGCGCGGCGGTCGCCTCGGTGAGGGCGGCGTCCCACTCCTCGCGGCTGCCGTAGGCCTTCACCGGGCACACGAAGGTGGGGATCCCGGCCTTCTCGGCCCGCTCGAGGCCCGCGATGTTCTCGCGGTCGGCCCCCACGGCGACGACTTCGGCCCCGAAGCCCTCGGCTCCGCCGGGGTGGGCGTCGATGGCGTCGAGGAGGGCCTGGAGGTTGGTGCCGGATCCGGAGACCAGCACGACCAGGCGGGAGGCGGCCATGGAGAGGCCCTTTCTCGCGGGGATCTCGTTCATCTTTGTGCGGTCATACAAAACTTCGACACCCCGTTATACGGGGGACCCTACGAAGCCACCGACCGCCTGCAACGATACCGGCACACCGGACAGCCCCCGAGGGACGGGGGGACGGCCGAGGGGTAGCGTCTGGCGTACAAGCCGCAAACGGCGCGGTGGAGGGCACCGCGCGGCCCTTCAACGCACCCAGCCCGCGACGCACTTCGACGCCCGCGCCCCGGACACGGGCCGGGCGTGCAGGGCGTCCACGACACAGGGGAAGTAACGCACTCGATGCCGGACCGCCGTCAGCCCGACTCCTCCACCGACGACAACCCCTTCGCGGCTCCGCCGGAGGGCCGGCCCGACCAGCCGTGGCAGCCGCGCAGCGGCGGGGACGACCGCGAGGGCCGCGGCCCGGGCGGCCAGGACCCGGACTCCGGGTCCGGCGGGCCGGTGCGGTGGGACCCGACGGACCCGATCCAGCGGCGCGCACGGTATGCGCTGCTCGCCGGCATGTGGGGCTTCTTCTTCGGGATCTTCGGGATCCCGTCGGTGGGGCTGCTGCTGGGTGCGCTGGCGGTGTACTGGGGCATCAGCGGCCTGCGGGGCCGCCCGGCCGCGGCGGCCGCGGGCCCGGACGGCACCCCGGCGGCCCCTGCCGACCCGGCCCACCCGGCGGCCCGGGGCGGACTGGCGGCCCTCGGCCCGGCCGCGCGGCCACAGCGGGCGGCGGCGGTCAGCGGCCTGGTCACGGCCACGATGGCGATCGCCCTCGCCCTCGGCTCGTACGGCGTGCAGCTGGCCTACAAGGACTTCTACATCTGCCGCGACGACGCCCTGACCCGCGCGGGCCAACTGGAATGCAACAGCCTCCTCCCGGACAACCTCCTGGGCGCGTACCTGAAGGTCCGCCAGTAGCCCCGGCCGGTCCCGGGTGCTCCGCACCCGGTGCACTCAAACGCCGCGCGGGCTGAAATCAGCCCCGCCGGCGTTTGAGGCGCTGGGGGTCCGGGGGCGGAGCCCGCTGATCCAGCCCCGCCGGCGTTTGAGGCGCTGGGGGTCCGGGGGCGGAGCCCGCTCATCCAGCCCCGCCGGCGTTTGAGGCGCTGGGGGTCCGGGGGGGCGGAACCCCCGGTTTCGGGAAGGGGCGGGGAGGGGACAGGCTCCGCGCAGCGGCGGCCCCGGCCCCGCCCCGGCCCCGCCCCGGCCCCACGGCCGGCTGCGGCCGCGGTCAGGCCGGGGGCCTGCGCCGGGCCAGTACGCGGGCACCGGCGACCGGCGCCACCAACGGCGGCGGGGCCTCCGTTCCGTACGAGGTCTGCCCCTCGGGCGGAGCGGGAGCGGCCGCCTCCGGTAGCGGGAGGTGAGCCAGGGCGGACGGGTGAAGCGTCGTCACCAGCGTGAGGCGGCGGGTGCGTTCGCCCGTGCGCGCCGAGGCCGGCTCAGCAGGGCCGACCGGAGCCGCCGGGGCACCGGAAGCCGGTTCGGCGGGACCGGTCGGGGCCGCCACCGCCAGGTCCGCGGGGGCCACGGGATCGGCCGCGGCGGCGACGGCCGCGGGAGCCGGGCCCCTCGGGGGCTCCGGGATCAGGGGGGCCGCGGCCTTGCGCAGCGCCTCCCAGCGCTGCTCCCGCATCCCCCGCGCATGCCAGCCGTCGTCCTCCACCGGCTCAACCCCCCGCACCGGCCGATTCCGCCAGGCGTGCACGGACACCGCCACCACCACCCCACCCGGCAGCGTCCACGCCAGCGCCGCGACCCCGGTCGCCCACCACACCGGCCCGAACTCCGCCAGCTCCCCCGACCCCATCGGCCCGGCCGAGGCCGCCGCGAGCCCCGCCAGCGCCACCGCACACACCACCGCCCCCAGCGCGGCCGTCAGGGCCGTCTCCCCGCCCGACACATCGCGCGCCCGCCGCACCGCGAACCACCCGACGGCCATCCCGGCGGCCAGCGGCACCAGGGCCGTCGCGCAGGTCAGCAGCGTCCCGGGCCCCTCCGCCGGCAGCGCCGCCAGCAGCGGGAACCGCGGCAGTGCGGGTGGTCCGGTGAAGCCGAGCGGTGTCGCGCTCGCGCCGCTGCCCAGGGCGAAGCCGGGCCCGAGGGCGTACGCCGCCGCCCAGACCACGGCGTTCGGCAGCAGCGCCAGCGCCAGCAGCAGGACCGCGAACCGGCCCGACCACACGCCGGTCAGCGCCAGGAAGGACCCCTTGACCTCCGCGCCGTGCCAGACGAGCGAGGCTCCGACGATGAGCGCGCCGCCGCCCAGCAGGACGAGCGCCCCGGCGGCTCCGGCTCGCACCGCGAGCGCGTAACGGGGGCGCGCGAGGGCCCGGCGCACGCCCGCCGGCCACCGCCTCGGCAGCCGCGGCGGCGCGAGGGGGCGCCCCTTGGCCGCCCACACCCCGCCGGCCGCGGCGAGCACGGCGACCAGCGGGACGTGCCAGCCGGCGCTGATCGGGTCGGCGGGCATCGGCCCGGCGGCCGCGTACACCGTGGCGAGGGTGGCGACGCCGAGGTAGCCGCAGAGCACGGCGGAGAAGACGGCACTGGCCGGCAGCACCTCCTCCGCGTCGCTGCCGTCGCCGGGCGCGCTGCCGAGGCGGGCGGCGCGCCGCATCAGCAGCGCAGGCAGGGCGATGAGCAGCAGCGGGGTCACCCCGACGGGGGCCGGCACCCCGGAGAGGGTGTCGTACCGGACGAGTTCGGCGCCGTGGGCGAGCAGCCAGAGCCCGGCGGCCAGGTGGAGGGCTCCACCTGGGCCGCTGTCGGGGTACGGGGAGCTGATCCACAGCACGATGACGAGCACGGCGAGGAAGCCGAGGCCCAGCCCGGCGGCCACGGCCCCGCCGAGCACGCAGGCGGCGGCCGCGGGCGAGCGCCGGCGGCGGCGCGGGGCGGCGGGGCGCGGGGTCCCGGCCGGCGGCTGAGCGGCGGGCGGGGGCGCGGCCGGCGCCGGCTGCAACGGGGTCCCGTGTTCGGTCACTTGGGTCACCCCGCCATGGTGCCAACGACACGCGCTATGGGCGGGTAACAGACGAATGCCCGTTGTGTCGCTCAATATACGTTTATGTACTTTTTCGCGCCGGGGAGGACGGCATGACGGAGAGCGTCGAGGAGCCCCGGCTCCCCTCGCCCACGGAGCGGCGCCGGCTGCGCGAGGCGGTGGGCCTGACGTGCGAGGAAGTGGCGCTGGCCGTGGGCGTCACGGCCGCCACGCTCCGGGCGTGGGAGGCGGGCCGCCTCGAGCCGCGGGGCCGCAAACGCGACCAGTACGCCCGCCTCCTGACGGGCACCCACCCGTCGTCCCCCGCGGCCACGGCGGCGCGCGGCGACCACCCCGCCGCCGCCCGCCGAGGGGCGTGGCGCGCGGC
>NZ_JBEZVK010000012.1:117630-163742 GCF_040636955.1 Streptomyces sp. NPDC032472 | reverse complement strand
TCAAAGGAACCTCATCCACCGAAGTGGACGGGGTATCAACTTCTGGCGTTGATTTTTGGCACGCTGTTGAGTTCTCAAGGAACGGACGCTTCCTTTGTACTCACCCTCGCGGGCTTTCCTCCGGGCTTTCGTTCTTCGTTTCCGACTCTATCAGATCCTTTCGGGCCTGACCCCCAGTCAGCGGGGTTTGTCTTCCGGGCTGTTGGGCCCTTCCGACTCCCAGAACTCTAGTGGATTTCCCGGCCGATTCATAATCGACCTTCCGGAATTCATTCGGGCATGCCGAATAAGCCCCCGGGCGGGAGATCTTGCTGAGTTGGGTGCCGCGACGAGGCGGCTGGATGGCTGCTCCTCGAACCTTTCGGCTCTGGAACAACCCACAGAACGTTACGGAAGCCGGAGGAGGTTGTCAACCCCCCGGGTGGCGGCTTCGTCAGCTGCGCGACTGGAGGTCCTCGACGCGGTCCAGCAGGCGGGTGAGCATGTCGCCCAGCACGCCGCGCTCCGCCGTGGACAGGTCCTGGAGGAGGTCCTCCTCGAAGACCGTGGCCGCGCGCATCGCGTCGAGCCACTTGCTGCGGCCCTCGTCGGTGAGCTCCACGATCACGCGGACCCGGTTGGACTCGTCCCGCTCGCGGGTGACCAGCCCCTCCGCCGTCATGCGGTCGATGCGGTGGGTCATGGCCGCCGGCGTCAGGCCGAGCTGCTTCGCGAGTTCGCTCGGGCCCATGCGGTACGGGGCTCCGGAGAGGACGAGGGCCTTGAGGACCTCCCACTCCGCGTTGCTGATGCCCAGGGCCGCGGTCTGGCGCCCGTACGCGACGTTCATGCGGCGGTTCAGGCGGCTCAGCGCCGAGACGACCTTCTCGACCTGGGGGTCCAGGTCCTGGAACTCGCGCTGGTAGACGGCGATCTGCTCGTCGAGGCTCGGTTCGTGGACGGGCGCAATGCCGTCGGGGGTGTCACCCATGGTCCGAAGTATCGCATGAGTCCGTTGGCGTCTAACTCCTTCGATGTGTAGAGTTAAGCATCGAACTTTAGGTGTGAAGACTTCGGGCTTCAGGACTCAGGCAGGTGAAAAGTGACCAGGGTGATGGGCGCCGCGATGCGGCGGATCCAGGCCGGCAACGCGCTGACCGCGTTCGGCATCGGCTTCACGGTTCCGTTCCTCTACATCTACGTGGCGCAGGTGCGGGGGCTCGGCTCGATGGCGGCCACGAGTGCGTTCGTGGCCTTCGCCGTGAGCGCCCTGATCGCGCTGCCCTTCACCGGTCGCGTCATCGACCGCCGGGGTCCCGTCCCCGTGGTCATCGGTGCCGCCGTCGCCGCCTCCGTCGGTGCGCTGTCGCTCGGGCTGTCCACCGGCATCGTGCCGATCCTGCTGTCCGCCCTCGCCCTGGGCGCCGGGCAGGCCGTCATGCAGCCGGCGCTCGCCACGATGATCGTGTGGTGCTCCACCCCGGCCACCCGGACCCGGGCCTTCGCCCTCCAGTTCTTCATGCAGAACCTCGGTCTCGGGATCGGCGGCCTCATCGGCGGCCAGATCGTCGACGAGAGCCGGCCCGGCAGCTTCACCCTGCTGTTCGGCATCGAGGCCGTGATGTTCCTGGTCCTGGCCGGCGTCATCCTCACCGTGCGGATGCCGCACGCCCCCGCCATCACCGACGCCCTGCCCAAGGACCCGGCGCAGGCCGGCGGCGGCTGGAAGCGGATGCTGGAGCACCGGGCCATGGTCAAGCTGCTCGGGCTCGGCTTCGTGATCTTCTTCGCCTGCTACGGGCAGTTCGAGTCGGGTCTGGCCGCCTTCGGCACCGAAGCCGCACGGATCTCCCCCTCCACCCTCGGTTTCGCGCTCGCCGCCAACACCGGTGCGATCGTCCTCGCTCAGTTCGTCGTGCTGAAGCTGGTCGAGCGGCGCCGCCGGTCGCGGGTCATCGCGCTGGTCGGGCTGATCTGGACCGTGGCCTGGCTCATCGCCGGGTTCTCGGGGCTCGGCCACGGCAGCGCCGTGATGGCCGCCGCCGCGTTCGTCACCACGTACGGGCTCTTCGGCATCGGCGAGGCGATGCTGTCGCCGACGCTGGCGCCGCTGGTGGCCGACCTGGCGCCGGAGGGTTCGGTGGGCCAGTACAACTCGGCGTTCGCGCTCGTCAAGCAGATGGCGCTGGCCCTGGGGCCGCTGGGAGTGCCGCTGGGTGCGGGGCTGCCGATGCTGTACGTCGCGGTGTTCGTCGCGGTGTCGCTGGGGATCGCCTGGCTGGCGCTGCGCCTGGGCCGGCAGCTGAGCCCGGTGCAGGACAGGCCGGCGCTGCTCAAGGCACAGGCGCCGACTACCCCGGCGGTGGCCGTGCGGGCCGCTGCCGAGCCGGTGGCCGCGTAGGTACGAGTGCAGGCCGCTGCCCGCGGGTGAGTGCTGCCTGAGGTGAAGGGGCCCGGTCCTTGTGGACCGGGCCCCTTTCTGCTGCCTTTCTGCTGCCGCCGCTACTTGTTGTCCGGCTTCTGGTCCGGGAGCGCGAACTCGCACCAGACGGCCTTGCCTCCGCCGGGGGTGCGGCGGGAGCCCCAGGCCGAGGCGATCGTCGCGATGATCGAGATGCCGCGGCCGGTCTCGTCGCCCGGTTCGGCGCGGCGGCGGCGCGGGAGGTGGTCGTCCCCGTCGGTGACCTCGACGATCAGGCGGCGGTCGGTGCGGCGCAGCCGCAGCCGCATGGGCGGGGTCCCGTGCTGGAGGGAGTTCGCGACGAGCTCGCTTGCGGCGAGGACGCCGAGGTCGCACAGCTCGACCGGGAAGCGCCAGGAGGAGAGGACTCCCTGGGCGAAGGCGCGGGCGCGCGGGGCCGCCTCGACGCCGCCGAGGAGTTCGAGGGCGGCGTTGTGGAAGAGCTCGGCGTCCGCTCCGGTGCGGCTGGGCTGCTGCAGGACCATGACGGCGACGTCGTCGTCGTGGTCGGCGTCGATGCCGAGGGCGCGCATCAGGCGGTCGCAGATGACCGACGGGGTGCCCTGGGCGCCGGCGAGGGCGCGTTCGAGGGCGGCTACGCCTTCGTCGATGTCCTCGCCGCGGCGCTCGACGAGGCCGTCGGTGTAGAGGACGGCCGTCGAGCCGGGGCCGAGCGCGATGGTGCCGGAGGTGTGGAGCCAGCCGCCGGTGCCGAGCGGCGGGCCGGTGGGGTCGGCTGCGCTGCGTACGGTGCCGTCGGCATCGCGGACGAGGATCGGCAGGTGACCGGCGGAGGCGTAGGCGAGCAGGCCCTCGTTGGGGTCGTGGACGGCGTAGACGCAGGTGGCGATCTGGCTGGCGTCGATCTCGGCGGCGAGGCCGTCGAGCAGCTGGAGCACCTCGTGCGGGGGCAGGTCGAGGCGGGCGTAGGCGCGGACGGCGGTGCGGAGCTGGCCCATGACGGCGGCGGCGCGTACGCCGCGGCCCATGACGTCGCCGATGACGAGGGCGGTGCGGCCGGCGCCGAGGGTGATGACGTCGTACCAGTCGCCGCCGACGGCGGCCTCGGTGCCGCCGGGCTGGTAGGTGGCGGCGATGCGCAGGTCGTCGGGCTGTTCGAGCTCCTGCGGGAGGAGGGAGCGCTGGAGGGTGACGGCGGCCTCGCGCTGGCGGCGCTCGCTGGCGCGGAGGCGTTCGACGGCTTCGGCGTGGTCGGTGACGTCGGCGAGGTGGATGAGGACGCCGGTGTGGTGCGGGTGCGCCTCGGCGTCGGGCCGGGGGGCGGCTTGGGGGAACGCGACGGGGGTGCAGGTGACGGTGTACGTGCTGCCGCCGCCGGGGGCGGTGCGGTTCTTGGCGGTACGGGGCTTGCCGCTGCGCTGGACCTGGTCGAGGAGCGCGAGGAGGCCGAGCTCGCCGAGCTCGGGGAGGGCTTCGTGGGCGGGGCTGCCGGTGGGGCGGGGACCGAAGCCGGCGGTGTAGGCGTCGTTGACGTAGGCGACGCGGTGATCGGGGCCGTGGACGAGGGCGACGAGGGCCGGGAGCCGGCCGAGGACCTCGCGTACGGAGAGCTCGTCGAGGGAGGGCACGGCGGGGACGGTGCCGTGGGGCGTGCCGTGGCCGGGCGCGGTGCCCGGTCCGGTGCCGGCGGTTTGGCCGGTGCCGGCGCCGTGGCCCGTACCGGAGACGGTGGGGTCGGCCGGGCCGCCGTCGGCGGGCACCCCGGGACGGCCGGCGGCGCCGCGGGCCGCCGGGACGGCGCCTTCGCCGCGCTTGGCCTGGGCGGCGGCGTGTTCGGACCGGGCGGCGGCGCGGCGCTGCGTTCCGGGAAACCGGGCGCTCCAGCGCGTGAAGTTCACTGCGTTCAAGCCTCGTGGTGTCGCAAGTGGTCGCTGTATCGCTGGGGTGGGTCGCGGGGCGGTGTCACTGTGGGCATGTCACTCTGTGCAGGGGTGAGCACACCTATGGTCACACGTCCAGTGTGGACGACCGCACTGACAGCGTCAGCCCTGGCGGTCCTGCGGAGGGTCGGGGACGGGCGGTGGCGCGGGGGGCCGGGGGCCGCCGCCGGCGGCGAGTTCGAATTCTGCCCTGGGGTGCTCGAGGGAGCCCAGGGAGACGATCTCGCGTGCGAAGAGGCCTGCGAGGGTCCACTCCGCGAGGACGCGCATCTTGCGGTTGAAGGTGGGGACCCGGCTGAGGTGGTACACGCGGTGCATGAGCCAGGCGGGGTAGCCCTTGAGCTTGCGGCCGTAGACGTGGGCGACGCCCTTGTGGAGGCCGAGGGAGGCCACGGAGCCGGCGTACTTGTGGGCGTATTCGGTGAGGGCCTCGCCTCGGAGGGCGGCGACGAGGTTGTCGGCGAGGGCCTTGGCCTGGCGGACGGCGTGCTGGGCGTTGGGGGCGCATTCGCGGCCGGGCTCGGGGGCGGTGATGTCGGGGACGGCGGCGGCGTCGCCGGCGGCCCAGGCGTGTTCGACGCCGTCGACGGTGAGGAAGGCGGTGCAGGCGAGGCGGCCGCGTTCGTTCCTCGGCAGGTCGGAGGCGGCCAGGACCGGGTGGGGTTTGACGCCGGCGGTCCACACGACGGTGCGGGTGGGGAAGCGGGCGCCGTCGCTGAGGACGGCGACGCGGTTCTCGCAGGATTCGAGGCGGGTCTCGAGGCGTACGTCGATGCCGCGGCGGCGCAGTTCGCGGACGGTGTAGACGCCGAGTTCGGGGCCGACCTCGGGGAGGATGTGGTCGCTGGCCTCGACCAGCACCCACTTCAGGTCCTCGGGCTTGACGTTGTGGTAGTAGCGGGCGGCGTAGCGGGCCATGTCCTCGAGTTCGCCGAGGGCCTCGACGCCCGCGTAGCCGCCGCCGACGAAGACGAAGGTGAGGGCGGCGTCGCGGACGGCGGGGTCGCGGGTGGAGGAGGCGATGTCCATCTGCTCGAGGACGTGGTTGCGCAGGCCGATGGCCTCTTCGACGGTCTTGAACCCGATGCCGTAGTCGGCGAGTCCGGGGACGGGGAGGGTGCGGGAGACCGATCCGGGGGCGAGGACGAGTTCGTCGTACTCGATCTCGCGCGCGCCGGTGCCCTCGTCGGCGGTGGCGAGGGTGGTGACGGTGGCGGTGCGCTTGGCGTGGTCGATCCGCTGGACCTCGCCGATGACGATGCGGCACTTGGGGAGGATGCGGCGCAGGGGTACGACGACGTGGCGGGGGCTGATGGATCCGGCGGCGGCTTCGGGCAGGAAGGGCTGGTAGGTCATGTAGGGCTCGGGGGTCACCACCGTGACCTCGGCTTCGCCGGCTCTGAGCTTTCGCTGGAGCTGGAGCGCCGTGTACATGCCGACGTAGCCGCCGCCGACGACGAGGATGCGCGTGGCGGGCTCGGTACCAGTGGCCGTGCCTCGGGAGTTAGCAGCCTTCACCACCCCATGACGCAACGTGGCCGGGAGTTTGTCCACAGGCCTGACGGATTGTGTGACCGGAGGTGGTGGTGGGGCGGGGCTCTCGGACGGCTCGGGCGGGATGGAAGTTCCGCAGGTCAGAGGGTGCGAAGGGGGTGGTCGAGGCGGTGCGGAACGGAAAAGTGGGGGCGAATGCTCCGATCGGGCGGTGCTCGTACGGGGGCTGCCTCTTCTGAATTGACTCTGGCTCAACTATGTTCGTATCCCGTCGAGGAGTAGGACCGGGGCCGCTGACCGTGGCTCACCTCGACGCAAAGGCGGGGATGTCTCCGGGGGGAGACAAGTGATTACCGGGGGATACATATGAACATTTCCGATTTCCATGGTTCTGCGACCGCGCTCTCGGGCGAGAGCAACGGTCGTGTGATCGCCGGCGGCACCACCACGACCGGGGTGGGCCGCTCCACGCCGCTGCGCGTCGACGCCCAGCGGAACCTCGAGCACGTGCTGCGCGCTGCCCGCGAGGTCTTCGGCGAGCTCGGCTACGGGGCCCCGATGGAGGACGTGGCGCGGCGTGCGCGGGTCGGTGTCGGCACGGTGTACCGGCGCTTCCCGAGCAAGGACGTCCTGGTCCGGCGCATAGCCGAGGAGGAGACCGCCCGGCTGACGGAGCAGGCCCGGACCGCGCTCGGCCAGGAGGAGGAGCCGTGGCAGGCGCTGTCGCGGTTCCTGCGCACCTCCGTGGCCTCGGGTGCCGGACGGCTGCTGCCGCCGCAGGTGCTGCGGGTGCGCTCGGCCGAGGAGGCCGCCGCCGAGGAGGCGACCGAGGTGCGGGTTCCGCAGCAGCGGCAGGCCGTTGCCGGGGGCGTTCCGGAGCTGCGGGTCGTGGGCGGGCGGACCGCCGACGACGAGCCTTCGGAGGACGCGGGCGCGGGTGCGCTGCTGGAGGTCGTCGGCAAGCTGGTGGACCGGGCCCGGGAGGCCGGCGCGCTGCGGACCGATGTCACGGTGGCCGATGTGCTGCTGGTGATAGCCACGGCCGCGCCGGCCCTGCCGGACGCGGCGCAGCAGGCGGCGGCTTCGGCCCGGCTGCTCGACATCCTGCTCGAGGGGCTGCGCTCCCGGACGGCCTGACCTTTCGCCTGACCGGCGTTTGAGGCGCGGTCCGGGTCGCCTGGCTCCGCCCAGACCCCGTGCCCCAAACGCCGGCGAGGCTGAAACTCATCACTCGAACGAGTGAGGAGTGGTGCGGGGTTTCGCCGGATGCTGCCCGGACGGGTGGATCGCGTGGAGACGGGTTCGGCGCGCGCGCCCCGTGTGACAGGCTTGAACGGTGTACCGGTTGAGTGTGTCGTGCGGGAGCTTCCGCGATGAGCGTTGACGGTCGCGACGAGCCGGCCGGCGGTGCCGGCGGCGAGGTCGAGGCGGAAAGCCCGCCCGTACGGCAGGTCCCGGCCCAGCGCGAACCGCGCGGCCGGCACGCGGCGGCCCGGGGTGCGG
Organism: Streptomyces sp. NPDC032472; assembly: GCF_040636955.1. Classification (NCBI taxonomy): domain Bacteria; kingdom Bacillati; phylum Actinomycetota; class Actinomycetes; order Kitasatosporales; family Streptomycetaceae; genus Streptomyces; species Streptomyces sp. NPDC032472. Next base: position 156,404 of record NZ_JBEZVK010000012.1, on the reverse strand, counting down.
CCGGGGGCGAGCTGCCGCCGTCCGACGGCGACTTGATCGCCCGGATGCGCGGCGGTGACGACAGCGCGTATGCGGAGCTGTTCCGGCGGCACGCCGATTCCGTACGGCGCTACGCGCGGACCTGCTGCCGGGACGGGCACACGGCCGACGACCTGACCGCCGAGGTGTTCGCGCGGACCCTGCAGGCGGTGCGGGGCGGGGCCGGTCCGGACCAGGCGGTGCGTGCGTACCTGCTGACCACGGTGCGCAGGGTTGCGGCGGCCTGGGCGAAGACGGCCCGGCGGGAGCAGCTCGTGGAGGACTTCGCGGTGTTCGCGGAGCAGGCGGCCGCGGGTACCGAGACCGGCAGCGGGCTGTCCGGCCTGTCCGGGGGCGACACGCTCGAACTGGGTGCGGACGTCCGGGCGATGCGCGAGGCCGAGCACTCGCTGGCCGTGCAGGCCTTCCGGAGCCTGCCCGAGCGGTGGCAGACGGTGCTGTGGCACACCACGGTCGAGGAGTCCTCGCCCAGCGCGGTCGCGCCGTTGTTCGGGTTGAGCGCCAATGCGACGGCGGTGCTGGCCAGCCGGGCCCGGGAAGGGCTCAAGCAGGCCTATCTGCAGGCGCATGTGAGTTCGGCGCTGAGTGCGGGCGGCGACTGCGCGCGGTACGCGGACCGGCTGGGCGCCTATGCCCGGGGCGGGCTGCGGATGCGGGCCGAGCGGGGGCTGCGCAAGCACTTGGAGGAGTGCGTCAAGTGCCGGCTGGCCGCCGGGGAGCTCAAGGACGTCAACACGGGCATTCCCGCGCTGCTGCCGGTCGCGGTCATCGGGTGGTTCGCCGCCGGGTACGCGGCGAAGGCTGCCGGGGTGGTGGCCGGTGGGGCCGTGGCCGCCGGAGGGGCGGGGGCCGCTGCCGCTGCTGCCGCTGCGTCCGGTGGGTCGGCTGCCGGGGCCGGTGCGGGGGCTGCTGGGTCTGCCGGTGGGGCGGCCGGTGGTGCCGGGTCCGGGAGTGGGGCGGCGGTGGTGTCCGAGGGGCTCGGGGTGTCCGCCAAGGCCGCGCTGGCCGCCGGGATCGCGGTCGCCGCGGCCGCCGGGGTGGTGTTCGCGCTCGTCGGGGACGATCCCGAGCCGGTGCCCCAGGCGAGGTCCGCTCCGGGCGTGGCGGCGCCGGTGGTGCCCTCGCCGGAGCCGTCGTCCCCGGCCGTGTCGGAGCCGCCGGCCGCGCCGGATCCCGTACGGCCCGGGCCGCGGCCGGCCTCGGCCTCGCCTTCTCCCTCGGCTTCGGTGTCCGCTGCCGGGCCGCAGCCGACGCCGTCGCCGCCTGCCGTGCCGAAGCCCTCGCCGTCGAAGGCGCCGAGTGCCTCGACCGGTCCCGCTCCCCCGAAGCCCTCTCCTTCGCCTCCGCCTTCGCCTTCGCCGACCGCGGTCAAGCCGGTGCAGGGCTTCCCGCTGGCCCGGCTCGACCACGCCGCCGTCGGCGACCACACCGGGCCCGAGGTGCAGACCTGGCGCAGCAGCTGGGTGTGGCAGCGCTGGGGGCTGCGGATCGCCGACCGGCACTACGCGCAGGGCATCACGGTGAACTCGCGTTCCTCGGTGGAGATCACCCTCAACCGGCAGTGCAGCGCCTTTTCGGCGCGGGCCGGGGTGGACGGGCTGTCGCTGTTCACCGACGGCACCATCCGGTTCTCCGTGTACGCCGACGGGGAGCGGCTGTGGCGGTCGGAGCCGCTCGGGTACGAGGACCGGGCCGCGGCGGTGAACGTGTCCCTCGCCGCGCACCGGACGCTGCGGCTGGTGGTGGAGCCGGCCGGGCGGGGCAGTGTGCCGACGCTGGCGAGCTGGGCCGATGGGGTGATCAGCTGCCGGTGATCAGCTGCCGGCGAGCAGGGCCGCCACCTCCGGCGGGGACAGCCGTTCCCCTGCCGCCGCTTCCCGGGCGTGCTGTTCGGGACCGAGGGCAGCGCGGGTCTGGGCGGGGAGCTCGGCCACCGCCTTCTGCTCGGGGACCGAGCGGGGGTGGCCCGCGCGCCAGGCGGTGGCCGCCGCCAGGACCCGTACGCTCGCGGCGGGGCGGCCCGCGGCCTCCAGCAGCACGGCCGCGGTGTCGGCCATCGAGGCCAGGACGCGTTCGGCGCAGCGCGAGGTGACCGCGGCGGCCAGAGCGGGCCCGATCCGGGCGAGGCCGGCTGCCGGACCCTGCTCCCGGGCGGCGAGGAGGGCGCCGGCGTTGTCGAGGCCGGCGGTGAGCTGCGGGGGCACGGGCGCGTCCGGGACGGCGGCGCGGGCGAAGTCGTACCGGTCGCGGGCCTGAGCCAGGTCCCCGTGGACCATGGCGATCAGCGCGGCGAGCAGGCCGCCGTACGCGCGGATCTCGTGGCCGGTGCCGTACCGTTCGGCCTCCCGGTGTGCGTCGGCGAGCAGCCGCTCGGCTTCGGCGTACTCGCCCTGGCAGAGGGCGGTCTCCGCGATGCGGGCGATGGCGAAGGGGCTCTCGGTGTGGGCCCCGACCTCGCGGGCGAGGCGCAGGCACTCCTCGTACTCGGTGCGGGCCCAGTCGTAGCGGCCGCGGGACAGGGCGACCTCGCCGGCGGCGCTCGCGACCTGGGAGCGGATCCAGCGGTCGCCGACCCGGGCGGCGATCTCGTGGAGTTCGGCGAGGTCGGCGTCGACGGTGGACAGACCGCCGGTGGTGTCGATGGCGACGTGGGTGCGGAGCATGAGGGTGACGCCGAGTTCCCAGTCGCCGCCGTGGCGGCGGCAGTTGGCGACGGTGGCGTCGAGGCCGGCCCGGAAGTCGAGGGTGCCGCCGGTGAGGAAGGAGGTCATCGGCCAGAGCATGGCGGGGAAGCGGGCCGCCTCGGGGCCGCCGCGGCGGAAGGCCTCCCGGAGGCGGTCGCCGAGGGCGAGGTGCCAGGGGGTGGTGAACTCCTCGGGCGGGCGGCCGTCGGCATCCAGGTTGAGGCGGAGCAGCTGCAGCCGCATGAGGCGCCAGTACGCGGGGGTGCCGTCGGCCGGTTCGGTGGGGGTGAGGGCGGCGATACGGGCGGCCCATCGGGCGCCTTCGCGACGGTAGTCGCGCAGCCACCAGAACCAGCCGAGGGCGAGGGCGAGGCGCTGGGCGGCCTCGGTGGCCGCGGGGTCGGTGGCTGTGGGGTCGGAGGCTGCGGTCTCGGTGGTGTGGTGGAGTGCGGCGCGGAGGTTGTCGAGTTCGGTCTCCATGCGGCGGATCCACGGGAGTTGGGCGGCGGAGCGCAGGATGGGCTCGGCCTCCTCGGCGAGGGCCAGGAAGTGCGCGGCGTGCCGGCCGGCGGTCGCGCGGTGGTCGGAGGCGTCCGCGGCCGCTCGCTCGGCGGCGTACTCGTGGATGGTTTCCAGGAGGTGGTAGCGCATGCCGTCGGGGGTGGGGGCGGCGATGACGAGGGACTTGTCGACGAGCGCACCGAGCGCGTCGGCGACGTCGAGGCGCTCGTGGCCCCTCTCCCCGCAGACGGCTTCGGCGGCGGCCAGGTCGCAGCCGCCCGCGAAGACGGACAGCCGGCGCAGCACGGCCCGTTCGGGCTCGTCGAGCAGGTCCCAGGACCAGTCCACGACCGCGCGCAGGGTCTGCTGGCGGGGCAGCACGGTGCGGGCGCCGCCGGTCAGGAGGCGGAACCGGTCGTCGAGGCGGTCGGCGATCTGGCGCGGGGTGAGCAGGCGCAGCCGGGCCGCGGCCAGCTCGATGGCGAGCGGCAGCCCGTCCAGGCGGCGGCAGATCTCGGCGACGGCGTCCGGGTCGTCGGCCGGGGTGAAGCCGGGGCGGACGGCGGCGGCGCGGTCCGCGAACAGGCGCGTCGCCGGATCGGGCGGGAGGGGGTCGAGGGGGCGGACCGATTCTCCGGGCACGCCGAGGGGTTCGCGGCTGGTGGCCAGGATCCGGACGCCCGGGCAGTGGGTGAGCAGCAGCTCGGCGAGTTCGGCGGCAGCGCCGATGACGTGCTCGCAGTTGTCCAGGACGATCAGCAGACGGCGGTCCGCGCAGCCCTCCACGAGCTGGCTCGCCGGGTCGGCGGCGGGGGCGGGCTTCTCGCGGGCGATGAGGGTGTTCTCGCGCAGGCCGAGGGCGCTGACGACGGCCCCGGGGACGGCTGTCGGGTCGTCGAGGCGGGCGAGCTCGACCAGCCAGCCGGGTTCGGGGTGGGCGGCCGCTGCCTGCTCGGCGAGACGGGTCTTGCCGGAGCCGCCCGGGCCGGTGAGCGTGACGAGGCGGAGCCCGGCCAGATCGCAGTGCAGCGCGGCGAGTTCCGCCTCGCGGCCGACGAAGGAGTTCAGACGGGGCCGGAGGTTCCCGCCGGCCGGGCCGGCAGCGGTGGGGCCGGGGTGCATGTCGGGCGGGGACCCAGCGGGCACGGCTCCGCCGGCCGCGGCCCCACCGACCGGGGCTCCGGCGGCCGCGGCTCCGGCGGCCGCGGCTCCGCCTGCCAGGGCTCCCGCGGGCAAGGCTCCGGCCGACGCGGCTTGGGGAACCGGGGCTCCCGCGGACAGGGCTCCGGCGGGAGCCCCGGGAGCCGGGACTCCGGCGGCCGGGACTCCGGCGACCAGAGGCCCGCCGGGCGAGGGCCCGGCGGGCAAGGCTCCGGCGGACGCGGCTCCGCCTGCCAGGGCTCCGAGAGCCGGAGCTCCGCCTGCCAAGGCTCCCGCGGGCAGAGCTCCGGCCGACGCGGCTTCGGGAACCGGGGCTCCCGCGGACAGGACTCCGGCGACCAGAGGCTCGCCGGGCGGGGGCCCGGCGGGCAAGGCTCCGGCGGACGGGACTCCGCCTGCCAGGGCTCCTGCGGGCAAGGCTCCGGCGGGCGCGGTTCCGGCGGGCGGTCCCGGGGCTGGGGCGCCGGCGGGCAGGGGGGCGCCTGTGGTGGTTGGGCGGAGGAGTTCGGCGTGCAGGGTGGCCAGTTCGGGGCCCGGGTCGGTGCCGAGGGTGTCGGCGAGGGTGCGGCGGGTGCGTTCGTACGCGGCGAGGGCTTCGGCGGGTCGGCCGGCCGCGCGCAGGGCGCGCAACTGCTGGGCCCGGAGGGTCTCGTCGTACGGGCTCTGCCGGATCAGCGCCTCGATCTCGGGCAGCAGCCCGGCCGGGTCGGCGGAGCCGGCGCGCAGATCGGCCTCGATGCGGTCGCGCAGGGCGGCCGTGCGGTGGGCCTGCGGGGCGGAGGCGTGGGCGGTGCGGGCCGGCTCGGCCAGGTCGGCGAGAGCCGGGCCGCGCCAGAGGCAGAGCGCGGTGCGGAGGGTTGCGGCGGCGCGGTCCGGGGCGGTGGGGAGCTCGTCGCGGCCGAGGCGGGCCAGGCGGGTGAAGCGGTGCAGGTCGATGTCGTCGCGGTCGGCGACGGTGAGGCGGTAGCCGCCGGCCGGGTCGGCGAGGACGGTGTCCCGGCCGCCGAGGGTGCGGCGGAGCCGGGCGACGAGGGCCTGGAGGGCGGCGGGGGCGTCCTGGGGCGGGTCGTCCCCCCAGACCTCGTCAACGAGGTCGGCCACGGACGCGGCGGCCGGGCCGCCGGCGCGCAGCGCGAGCGCGGTCAGCAGCGCGCGCAGGCGGGCCCCGCCGATGGGAACGGGAGCGCCGGCCGCGTCACGGGCTTCGGTGGCGCCGAGGATGAGATACCGCACCGCCCAATTCTGCCGCGCCGTTCCGCGGGGGGGCGCGGGGTTATGCGGTGGCCGGCCGGTCCCGCCGGGGAGGTACCCGGCCGTCCCTGCCGGGGCCGTGCCCGACGGATCCGGCCGGGGCCGCGCCTGGCCGTCCCCGCGGGGCGGGGGCAACTCGTCCGGCGCACCGGGGGTCCAGGGGTCATCGACCAGGACGGGGTCGTCCCCGCGGCTGCGGGGAGCACGCACCGAGCGGCGGCCCGGCCAGGGAGTCGGTGGGGTCATCCCCGCAGGCGGGAGGTGGACGGCAAGCGTCCGTCCCTGTCGGCGCAGGGAGCAGCCCGGCAACCCCGGCCAGTGGGGCGTGCAGTGGGGGTCATCCCGGCCGATGCCGCGGATCCAGGCTGGGCCGGGGTTCCCTGGGGCTCCGCCCAGACCCCGCGCCTCAAACGCCGGCGAGGCTGGATGTGCCGACCCTCGGCTTCGACAGCCGGAGGCGGGCGGGTGCACCCCCGAGTACGTCCAGGGCGCCCGAGGCCATCCCGGCAACGCGGGGAGCAGGCGCGGATGTTGCCGCCGGCCGGGCGGCCGAAGGGGCCGTCCACACGGCCGGCGCGGAGCCCGCCAACGGGTCATCCCCCGCACGTAGGGGGGGCAGTGGCCGGCCCGGACGCAGCCTCCGCCCCGGTTCGGGCCGTCCCCGCGCAGCGGGGAACAGCCATGAAGATCGGGCCGGCAGGAGCGGCGTCGGGTGCATCCCCGCCGGTGCGGGGGAGCGGGCGTCGGATCCCACCGCCACTGCGGTGAGCGCCGGTTCATCCCCGCGCGGCGGGGCCAGGAGGGTCGGACGCTCGGCGTCGTCGAGCCGATGGGGTCATCCCCGCGGGTGCGCGCAGCAGTTGTACGGCATCCCGAGGTGGGGAGTGGCGGGGTGTCTCGGCTCCGAGCAGTCGGTGCCGGGTTCGTCCCCGCGGCAGCGGGGAGCAGTTCCCCGGCACGCCCCGGCACGCTCGACCTGGAGACGCACACGGGGTCATCCCCGCCCGTGCGGGGAGCAGCGTTGTCAGCCGGACTCTACGGGGGCCGCGGGCGGTTCCGGGGGCTTTCGGCGGATTCGGCGGGGGCAGGCGGTCAGGAGAGGGCCGGGCGGGGGGTCGGGACGCCGTTGGGGACTGCTCTGCGGCGGGGGGTGGTCGTGCCCGTCCAGCAGGTGCCCCGGCGGGAGAGGAGGCGGTTCAGCCAGAGTTCCATCGAGACGAGTTCGGCCAGGCCGTCCAGTGGGACGGGGTGGCCCTCGGCGGCGTCGAGGAGGGCCTGTTGGACGACTCTCGCGTCGATCAGGCCCGCGTCCGCCAGGAGGGGGGTCGTGAAGAGGGCCAGGAGCGCGGACAGGGCCTCGCGCAGGCCCAGGCGGGTGGCCGTTTCGTTCGGGGTGTGGGCGGGGGCGCCCCAGCCGGGCGGGAGTTCGCGGACTCCGGCCGAGGTCAGGACGGTGCGCAGGATCGTGGCCCGGGCGCCGGGCTGGACGCGGAGGGATTCGGGCAGGGCGCGGGCGGCCCGTACGACCTGGTTGTCCAGGAAGGGGGCGTGCAGGCGCTGGCTTCGGACCTCCGCGGCCTGTTCGAAGACGCGGTGGTCGGCGGCGTGGCGGGCCAGGGCGGCGCGGGCGCGGGCTTCGCCGGGCCGGAGCGAGAGCGGGGGCCGCCCGGCGGCAGCGGCGAGGCGGATCGATACTTCCGCCAGCGCCTCCCCGGTCAGCCAGCCCGCGGCGGGGCCCGGCCGGCACCAGGTCAGGGCGGCGAGCGAGGCCCCGACCGGGCCGTTCGCCGCGGCGGCCGCGCACAGGTCGCCCTCGCGCAGCCGGGCCGCGGCCGCTTCCATGCCCGCGCGGTACGGCGTACGGGCGAGGCGGCGGGCCGCGGAGTAGACGGAGAAGGGGACCAGGAAGGGCACCAGGGCGGAGGCGGAGTCGGCCGGTGTCGAGCGGGCGAGGGCGGCCATGGGGCGCAGGAGGTGCCGGCGGCGGCGGTCCATCAGGAGGTCGGCCAGCCGGGCGGGGTGGGCGTCGAGGACCTGGCGGGCTCCGTGTCCGACGAAGTGGTCGGCGGAGCCGGCGGCCAGGCGGCGGCGTTCGCGGGCGGCCACGACCAGCGAGGGCCCGGGTTCGTCGGTGAGCGGGCCGTCGAGGTCGGCGTACGGGAGGGCTTCCTCGGCGGCGGCGACGACCACGTGGTGCAGCCGGGGGTCGGCGGCGATGGCCCGGGCGCGCTCGAGTTCGGCCTCGCGGCCCTGCGGGGTGGCGAGGTCGTTGAAGGTGACGGCCAGGAGGCGGGATCCGGAGCCGGGGAGGGTGCCCGGAGCGCCGGGCAGGCCGGCGGCGAGCAGGGCGAGGGTGGCGGAGGCGCTGCCGCCGGAGAGGTCGGCGCCGACGCCGGGTGCGGGGGCGCCGCGGGCCGCGCGCCGGTCGGCGGGGCCCATTCCGGGCACCGGGCCGGGGTCGTACGGCAGGGTGTCGGGGGCATGGCGGGGTGCCGTGAGCCGGGCGCGCACCGCGTCCACCAATGCTTCCCGTACGCCCTCCACCGCGTGCTCGGGGTCGGCGGCGGGGGCGGCCACGGCGAGGGAGGCGACCGGTTCGTACCCGGTGATCTCCCGTGAGCCCTCGCGCAGGATCAGCGCGTGCCCGGGCGGGATGCGCCGCACACCGGCGTACGGTGTGCCGTCGCCCAGTGCCTCGGGGCTGTCGGGGCAGGCCAGCAGGGCGGCGAGGTGGCCGATGTCGAGCTGTGCCTCGATGAGGTCGGCGAGGGGCAGCGCGGCGGTGGCGTACGCGGTGCCGCCGGCCCAGGGCGTGTAGAAGACGGGGCGCGCGCCGGCGAGGTCGCCGACGACGGTGATGCGGCGGCCGGTCTGGACGACGGCGGTGTGGCTGCCGGGCCACTGGGTGAGGTGGCGCAGGGCGCCGCCGCGGGCGGCGAGGAGGGCGCGGCGCAGTTCGGCGTCGTCGGCGCCGCAGCAGCCGAGGACGGCGATCCGGGTGAAGGGGTCGGCCGGGTCGGCGGTGAGGGTGCGGATCTCGTCGGGGCGCCAGTCGCCGACGGCCCACAGGGGGTCGGGGTCGCCCCACAGGAGTTGGGCGCCGACCGGTACGACGGTGCGGTCGGCGTCCTGGCCTGCCGGGTCGTCGGCGTGGGCGGCGTCCGCGATGCCGCCGGTCACCAGCCCCTCGGCGGGGTACGCAGCCCGGTCGTACGCAGCCTGGTCGTACGGGCCCCGGCTGCTCCGGGCGCCCCGGCTGCGGTGGTCGGCGACGCGGCCGGCCGTGCCGAAGCTCGCGGCGATACTGCTCCACCCGACCAACCAGCGCACCGCCGCCTCCCCAGCCCGTGGGCAATCGACCGGGGCACGGACGGCTCGGTCGGCTCAGGCAGCGCTGAGGGCGGCTGAGGGCGCGGCCGGCTGGACCCCGGGTGGCTCGGGTCCATGCTGCCACGAGACGGGCGTGCGAGAGTGACCGAGGAGGGCGCCTGTGCCGGCGAACATGCCTCGGTCACACCGTATTTGACGTTCCGTTCCCACCGCCCCATAGGTCGGTTTCAGCCATTCTTCGGTCGTACCGCGTGCGGCGTGCGCACCCTGGGGCACCCGCCCGCCGCGGTGCGCGGGCGCGGTCCGGGAGGCGGGATCCACCCCCCGGACCGTTCCGCCACCCGCGGGGATTGAGGCAGCGGCATCCCCCGGCCCGCCGGATCCACGCAGCGGGCCGACCCACGCACCGCACATCGAATCGCCGGGGCCGGACACCGGCCAGAGCGCACGGGCGGGCGCACGGCCACACGGACGGAGCACGAATGCGGGCGCGCGCCGTCGGCGCGGGCCCGGGTCCGGCTGTGCAGGCGGACAACAATCCCGCCATACGGAAGTCGGGGCCTTAACGCTTGGGAGGCGGGGAACTACGCTGGGTTTACGAAATGCCGGGCGCCTATGCCCGGCGGTGCACGAGTGCGTACGACCGTGTCGGCCGCGGGGTAGGGCCGCGTGCGTGCTCGTGGCTGCGTGTGAGTTGTGTGCGTTCCGCGCGTGACGAGGGGTGGCGCATGTCCAGGGAGCTCCGCGAACCCAACGAGAAGCTCGGCGCCGTCCTCGCCCTGGCGGGCATCAGCAACGCCGGGCTGGCCCGGCGCGTCAACGACCTCGGTGCCCAGCGCGGTCTGACGCTGCGCTACGACAAGACGTCGGTGGCCCGGTGGGTGTCGAAGGGGATGGTGCCGCAGGGCGCGGCCCCGCATCTGATCGCGGCCGCGATCGGGGCCAAGCTGGGGCGGCCGGTGCCGCTGCACGAGATCGGGCTGGCGGACGCGGATCCCGCGCCCGAGGTGGGGCTGGCGTTCCCGCGCGACGTCGGTGATGCCGTGCGCTCGGCGACCGACCTGTACCGGCTCGACCTGGCAGCCGGGCGCCGGGGCGGTGGCGGGATCTGGCAGTCGCTGGCCGGCTCGTTCTCGGTGTCCGCGTACGCGACGCCGGCCTCGCGGTGGCTGATATCTCCGGCGGACGGTTCCGTGGCGCGCGAGCCCGCGGCGCCCCAGAAGGCCGCTCCGGCCCGGGAGCCCGCACCGGCCCGCGAATCCGCACCGGCCCGTGAGTCCGCACCGGCCCGTGAGGGCATGGCGCCCGGCGGGCGGGCGGCGGGAGCAGCGGCCACCTCGCGCACCTCGATCGCCTCCCTCGCCGGCGGGTCGGCGACTGCGGCGGCGTCGCCGTCCACCGTTGTGCCCGCGCGGCCCTCGGGCGAAACTCCGCACGCCCCGCCCGCCGCCGGGCCCGCGGCCGGAGCCTCGCCCGCGTCCGCACCCCCGGTGCCGTTCGTCGCGGCGGCGGACGCCTCCCCGCAGCGCGTCGGCCACAGCGACGTGAGCAAGCTGCGCGAGGCCGCCGAGGACGCGCGCCGCTGGGACTCCAAGTACGGCGGCGGGGACTGGCGTTCCTCGATGGTGCCCGAGTGCCTGCGCGTGGACGCGGCGCCGCTGCTGCTCGGTTCGTACAGCGACGAGGTGGGCCGCGCCCTGTTCGGCGCGACGGCCGAGCTGACCCGGCTCGCCGGGTGGATGGCCTTCGACACCGGGCAGCAGGAGGCGGCGCAGCGGTACTACATCCAGGCGCTGCGCCTGGCCCGGGCGGCCGCGGACGTGCCGCTCGGCGGGTACGTGCTGGCGTCGATGTCGCTGCAGGCGACGTACCGGGACTTCCCGGACGAGGGCGTGGACCTGGCGCAGGCGGCCGTCGAGCGCAACCGGGGCCTGGCCACCGCCCGCACCATGAGCTTCTTCCGGCTGGTGGAGGCCCGGGCGCACGCGAAGGCGGGCGATTCGGCGGCGGCCGAGGCGGCGCTGCGGGCCTCGGAGGGCTGGCTGGAGCGGGCGCGCGAGGGCGATCCGGATCCGACCTGGCTGGGCTTCTACTCGTACGACCGCTTCGCGGCGGATGCGGCGGAGTGCTACCGGGACCTGAAGCTGCCCCGGCAGGTGCGGCGCTTCACCGAGCAGGCGTTGTCTCGGCCGACGGAGGAGTACGTGCGCTCGCACGGGCTGCGGCTGGTGGTGAGCGCGGTCGCCGAGCTGGAGTCCGGCAACCTGGACGCGGCCTGCGCCGCCGGCACCAGGGCGGTGGAGGTCGCGGGCCGGATCTCCTCCGCGCGGACGAACGAGTACGTACGGGACCTGCTGCACCGGCTGGAGCCGTACGGGGACGAGCCGCGGGTGGCGGAGCTGCGGGAGCGGGCCCGGCCGCTGCTGGTGGCCCCCGCGTAGCCGCTGTGTCAGTGGCGGGGTGCAGTATGCAGGGGTGGGAGGTGCAGGCTTGGGCGGCATGGGCAGCGTGAGCGGCGAGGGCAGGGACCTGGTCCGGGGCCGGGGGCGGGTCGACTGCGACGTGGTGGTGGTCGGCGGCGGGATCGTCGGGCTCTCGACGGCGTACGCCCTGTCTCGGCTGGCGCCGGGGACCCGGGTGGTGGTGCTGGAGAAGGAGTCCGGCCCGGCCATGCACCAGACGGGCCGCAACAGCGGGGTGATCCACAGCGGGATCTACTACCGGCCCGGGTCGCTGAAGGCGCGCTTCGCGGTGAGCGGCGCCGCCGAGATGGTGAAGTTCTGCGCGGAGCACGGCATCGCGCACGAGGTGACCGGCAAGCTGATCGTGGCCACCGGCCGGGAGGAGCTGCCGCGGCTGCACGCGCTCGTGCAGCGGGGCCGGGAGAACGGCATCCCGGTGCGGGAGCTGGGGCCGGCGCAGATCACCGAGTACGAGCCGGAGGTGCAGGGCCTGGCCGCGATCCACGTCGGGACCACCGGGATCGTGGACTACGGGCAGGTCGCGCGGCAGCTGGCCGAGGCCTCCGGGGCGGAGATCGTGTACGGCGGGGCCGTGGACCTGATCGCTCGGCGCGCGTCCGGGATCGCGGTGCGGACCTCGGCGGGGGTGGTGGTGCGGGCGCGGGTGCTGGTGAACTGCGCGGGCCTGCAGTGCGACCGGGTGGCGCGGCTGGCCGGCGACGAACCGGGGATGCGGATCGTGCCGTTCCGGGGGGAGTACTACGACCTGGCGCGGCCGGAGCTGGTGCGGGGGCTGGTGTATCCGGTGCCGGACCCGGCGTTCCCCTTCCTCGGGGTGCACCTGACCCGCGGGATCGGCGGCGGGGTCCACGTCGGGCCGAACGCGGTGCCGGCGCTGGCCCGCGAGGGGTACGGGTGGGGGGTCGTGCGGCCGCGGGACATCGCGGACGAGCTGGCCTGGCCGGGATCCTGGCGGATGGCCGCGCGGCACTGGCGGTACGGGGCCGGGGAGATCCACCGGTCGCTGTCGAAAGCGGCCTTCACCGAGGCCGTGCGGCGGCTGCTGCCGGGGGTTTCGGGGGCGGATCTGGTGGCCTCCGGGGCGGGGGTGCGGGCGCAGGCCGTGCTGCGGGACGGGACGCTCGTGGACGACTTCCTGATCCGGGAGGGGCTGCGGGCCGTGCACGTTCTGAACGCGCCGTCACCGGCGGCCACGGCCTCGCTTCCGATCGGCCGTGAAATAGCCCGCCGAGCCCTGACCACCCTCCGGACCGCCTGACCCTCCGGCCCGGGCCGCCCCGGGCTGCGCGGGCCGGCCCCACCTGCCGCTCCTGCCGAGGGGCCCGGGCGCGGCACCGCCCCGGCGCCGGGGCCGGGAGCACCGCCGCCTGCCGGTGGCGGCTGCCGCTGCGCGGAGCCTGTCCCCTCCCCGCCCCTTCCCGCTGTGCCGGATGTGCGGCTCCGCCGCGTGGCGGGCTCCCCCCGGACCCCGTTCCGTGCGCTCCGCGCCCGGTGCGCTCAAACGCCGCGCGGGCTGAAATCAGCCCCGCCGGCGATTGAGGCGTTTCGGGAAGGGGCGGGGAGGGGAACCGGCTCCGCGCCGCGGCAGGCGCGGGGCGGGCCCGGGGGCGGGGTCGTAGAATTCTGGGATTGTGTCTGAGTCCCATTCCACCCAGCCCAGCGTCCCGGAAGCCGTGCCGGAGGCGAAGTCCTACGTGCCGCCCAAGTGGCGGACCGAGCCCCGGTTCCCCGACGGCCCCGCCCCGGACCCGGCCGGCTCGCACCACGAGCGGCGGATCCGCAGCTTCCAGCCGCGCCGCAGCCGGGTGACCACCGGCCAGGGCGAAGCCCTGAAGAGGCTCTGGGGCACGTGGGGGCTCGACATCGACGGCCGCCACGTGATCGACCTCGAGGAGATGTTCGACGGGCTGCCCGTCGTGCTGGAGATCGGGTTCGGCATGGGCGAGGCCACCGCGCAGATGGCCGCCGCCGACCCGGAGACAGGGATCCTCGCCGTCGACGTGCACACCCCGGGCCAGGGAAACCTCCTCGCCCTCGCCGAGCGCAACGGCCTGACCAACGTCCGCGTCGCGAACGGCGACGCGATCATCCTGCTCCGCGAGATGCTGCCGCCCGCCTCCCTCGCCGGGATCCGCGTGTACTTCCCGGACCCGTGGCCCAAGGCCCGCCACCACAAGCGGCGCCTGATCCAGCCCGAGTTCCTGGACCTGGCCGCGACCCGCATGGCCCCCGGCGCCGTGCTGCACTGCGCGACCGACTGGGAGAACTACGCCGAGCAGATGCTCGAAGTGCTCTCCGCGCACCCGGAGTTCGAGAACACCCAGGCGGACGGCGGGTACGCGCCGCGTCCCGACTTCCGGCCGCTGACCCGTTTCGAGGGCCAGGGCCTCGACAAGGGGCACGTCGTCCACGACTTGCTCTTCCGTCGGGTGAAGAAGGACTGATGTCACTACGCGTGGCGGAGTGACTCGTTAGAGTCATCGCGTGTTGCCCGCCGCGCTTCCCCCTATTCGTGTTCGTGCGTGCCTGCTCGGCGCCCTCGGGGCGTCGGGCACGGCGATCCTCGAGCTCGTACGGGAACAGACCGGCACCGCCGGGTTCCTCGTCGGGCTCGGTTTGGCCGTGCTCCCGGTGCCGGCGCTCATGGCGGCCTTCCGGTGGCTGGGCCGGGCCGCGCCCCGACCCTGGGCGCAGCTGCTGTTCTGCTTCGGCTGGGGCGCCTGCGCCGCGGCGCTGATCGCCATACTGGCCAACAACTTCGCCACCGAGTGGATCTCCGCGGCGACCGCCGATCCGGACCATGCGGACGAGATCGGGTCGGTCGCGATCGCCCCCGTGGTGGAGGAGAGCGCGAAGGCCGCGGCGCTGCTCCTGGTGTTCGCGTTCCGCAGGCGCCAGTTCACCGGCCCTGCGGACGGTTTCGTCGTGGCGGGGTTCACCGCCACCGGGTTCGCCTTCACCGAGAACGTGCTCTATCTCGGGAACGCCTTCGGCGAGGACGCCGGGAGCGGGGTCGGCGCTCTGGATTCGGTGACGGCCGCCACCTTCTTCGTGCGGATCGTGCTGTCGCCGTTCGCACACCCGCTGTTCACGGTGCTGACCGGGCTCGGCTTCGGCGCCGTGGCCGCGCTGCGCCCCACGGCCCCGCGGGCCGCACGCGTCGGGCTGCCGCTGCTGGGGCTGACGGGCGCGATGGGCATGCACGCGCTGTGGAACTGCTCCTCGCGGATCGGCGAGTACGGGTTCTACTGGATCTACGGCTGCGTGATGGTCCCGGTGTTCGGGCTGCTGCTGGGCCTTGCCGTCCGGATAAGGCGGCGCCGACTGCGCGCGGTGGCCGGGGAGTTGGCGGTGTACGCGGCCGCGGGCTGGCTGGCCCCGGCGGAGGTGCCTGCGCTGGCCTCGATGCCGGCCCGCTCGCTGGCCCGGTCGCTGGCCCGGCACAGCGGGGGCCGGGCGGCGGGCCGCGCGGTGGCCCGATACGAGGAGGACGCGGCCGCGCTGGCGCTGCTGCGGCACCGGGCCCGGACGGGTCCGGCGTGGGACGCGGAGTTCGCGGGCCGGGAGCGGGAGCTGCTCCGGCAGTTGTGGCTGCGCAGGGCGACGGCCGGGCCGGCGCTGGCCCGGGCGGCGGCGCTGGAGGAGCTGCTGCCGCCGCGGACCGGCGCCGGCGAGCGGATCTTCGTACCGGCGGCCCGGCTTACGGGTTCAGGCCCTTGGACCGGAGCCAGGTCAGCGGGTCCGTCGTCGCCCCGCCCTTGCGTACTTCCAGGTGGAGATGGGGTCCGGTGACGTTGCCGGTGGCGCCGACGCGGCCGATGGTCTCGCCGGCGCCGACCTGGCCGGAGGTCACCGACATCGAGGACAGGTGGCAGTACCAGACCTCGGTGCCGTCGGCGAGGCGCAGCACGATTCGGTAGCCGTACGCGCCCGACCAACCGGCCGAGGTGATCGTGCCGCCGGCGACGGCCTTGACGGGCGTGCCGGTGGGGGCGGCGAAGTCGAGGCCGGTGTGGTAGCCGGAGGACCACATGGAGCCGGCGGCGCCGTAGTGCGAGGTGAGGGTGTAGGCGGAGGTGGGCAGGGAGTAGCTGCCGCTGCTGCTGTCGGCGGACCCGGAGGATGCAGAGCCGGAGGACGCAGATCCGGAGCCGGACCCGGCGGCGATCCGCTGCTCCTCGGCCTTGGCCTCGGCCGCCTCCTGGGCCGCCTTCTCGGCGGCGGCCTTGGCCTCCTCGGCGGCCTTCTCCGCGGCCTCCCGCTTGGCCTTGGCCTCCGCGGCGGCGGCCTCCTGCGCGGCGCGCTCGGTCTCGGCGCGGGTCTGCGCCTCGGCTGCGTCCTGCTGGGACTCGGCCTGCTGCAGGATGCGGGTGAGCAGCACCTCGCCGGCGCCGCTGTGCGTGCCGGACTGCTGCGCATGCTGTGCGAGGACGCCCGTCGTGGCGGCCTCGGAGTCGGCCTTCGCCTGGCGGGCCTCGCCGGTGTGGGAGTCGCCGCCGGACGGGCCGGTCAACGAGGGTATGGAGATCGGGACTTGGGGGCGGTCCTGCGCGGTGGCGAGCGGGGCCGCGCCGACCGCGGCGATGACGCCGACGCCGAGCACGGTGGAGCTGCGTGCAAGTCCCCCGCGCTGCTTGACGACCCGGTGCTTGCCGCGCAGCGGACGGGCGGAGTCCTCGGTGGGGTTCCACTCGCCCCAGGCGCCGGCGGACGGCTGTTCCTGGATCGCTGTGCCTTCGTGGGCAGGCAAGTTGGAGGCCACCGGGGCACACTCCTCAGGGAAACGCACGCGCAGGGCACCGCCTCTGCGACGGCTGGGACGACCGCGCTGCGTTATCGAACGGTAATAGACGCGGGGGAATGATTCCAAGCCGCCGTGATTGATCGTTTCGGCCAAGGGAGGCCCGATCGAACAGACTTGGACCGCATTTATGGTCATTTGACGGGACAACTAGGGCAAAACTCAGCCGAATTCTGTATCCCCCTGGTCACATAAGCATCTTGACGAGGCGTCACCAGGCTTGCACAGAGCGGCCGTTCGGTTACAAGCAGTCACGGCGCGATCACCGGTACGGTGCGCCGCCGCTCCGGCTTTCCCTGTGCCGGGCGGCCCACCGCCAGCAGCGCCATGTCGTCCGTCGTCGCACCGCCGGTGTGCCGGCGCACGTCGCTGCTGAGCTCGCCGAGCAGCGCGTCCGGCCCGGGGAAGACCCGCCCGCGCAGCCGCACCGCCGGTTCGTAGAACTCCCCCGAGGCGTCGCGGGCCTCGGTCACCCCGTCGGTGTACAGCAGCAGGGTGGCGCCCGCCGGGAACGGCCACTCCTCGGCCCGGTCCGGCACCCCGGCCAGCTCTCCCAGGCCGAGCGGGAGCGCGGGCTCCGCGGGTGCGAGCACCGCCAGGTCCCCGTCCGCGTACAGCAGCAGCGGCTCGGGGTGGCCGCGGTTGAGCAGCCGCAGCACGCCCGGCCCCGTGCCCCTGCCCGCGCCGCCCCCGCCCGTCGGGATCTCGCCCAGCACGCAGGTGGTGAAGCCCTCCACCGCGTCCAGGCCGACCCGCCGCGTGCCCTCGCGGGCCAGGGCCCGCTCCAGCCGCTGCGCCAGCGCCTCCAGCGTCGGCTCCGTCTCGGCCGCCTCCCGGAAGGCCCCGAGGACCACCGCCACGGTCTCCACCGCGCCCAGCCCCTTGCCCCGTACGTCGCCCACCGCGAGGCGGACCCCGTACGGGGTGTCCTGGACGGCGTACAGGTCCCCGCCGATGAACGCGTCGGCCTGCGCGGCCTCGTACCGGGCGCTGACGTGCAGATCGCCGATCCGGTCGGACGGCGTCGGCAGCAGGGCCCGCTGGGCGGCCTCCGCGATCCCGCGCGCCGAGGCGAGCCGCTCGCCGCTGCGCCGCACGACGCGGTTGGTCAGCAGGGCCAGTGCGGAGACGGTCATGACGGTGACCAGCTCGGTCAGGGACTCCACCGTGGTGCCGTTGTGGACGTACAGCAGGAGCACGGCCAGCGAGGCCATGGCGCCGGTGAACGCCGTGGCACGCAGCGAGGAGAGCGGGGCGGCGATCAGCGGGGCCGCCGAGAAGAACGGGGAGCCGGTGTAGCTCGGCGGGGTCAGCAGGTCGAAGAAGAACCCGAGCACGATCAGCGCCACCGGCAGCACCCGGACCACCCTCCGGGCGGCCCCGCCGGCCGCGTCGTCCTCCGCCTCCGCATCGCCGCTGCCCTGCCGCACCCCTCAAGGCTGGCCGCACCAGCGCCCGTACGGCGACCCGGCCGGGCCGAGCGGGTGAGTCGCGCACCGCTCCCGGGGCGCGAGGTCCCGGACACGACGAAGGCCCGGCTTCCTGGGAAGCCGGGCCTTCGCACTGAGTAGCGGGGACAGGATTTGAACCTGCGACCTCTGGGTTATGAGCCCAGCGAGCTACCGAGCTGCTCCACCCCGCGTCGGTAGGTACAACCCTACGGCATCCGGGGGACACCTCGCGCCCATTTACCGGCGAAGCGACCTTGGTGGCCGCATTTGCGCAGGTCAGAGCGGTACGAGTGGGGCCAAAGAGAGCTGTGTCATCCGGCGACGAGGCGCAGCAGCGCCAGTGAGCCGATGCCGAAGGCGATCGTGAGGTAGAAGTTCCGGGTGCGCCAGGCCAGCAGCAGGGTCGGCAGGGCGAGCCACAGGGTGAAGTTGCCCGGGCCCAGGTCCAGCCGCCCGGCCGGTGCGAACAGGGCGGGGGCCAGCAGCGCGGCGATCACCGCGGGCGGCACCTGCCGCAGCCAGACCACGACCGGGGCGGGCAGGGCGGCCGCCGCGAGGAAGAGGGTCGGCAGCAGCCGCGGCCCGAAGGTGACGGCCGCCATGCCGGCGATGGTGAGGGCGAGCGCGAGGTCGCTCATCGGCCCGGGACTCCTTCCGTTTCCATGGCGGCCACCGCTTGCGGGGCATCCGTGACTGCGTCGGCTTCCGGGTCTGCGCCTGCGGGGGCGGTCTCGCGCGGGGCGATGGCCAGGCCGAAGGTGGCCGCGACGGCCGCCGCCACCAGGACGGCCCAGTAGTGCAGGCCCAGCAGGGTCAGGGCCACCGCCCCGCCGCCCGCCACCGCGGCGACGGCCAGGCCCCGCCGGTCGGCGATGACGCCGGCCGCGAGGAGGGCCATGAACATGGCGGGCAGGGCGTAGTCGAGGCCCAGCGCCTCCACGTTCGTCACCAGGTCCCCGGCCAGGACGCCGGCCAGCGTGCCCGCCACCCAGGAGGCGTGCACGGCGGTGTTGAACGTGAACACCTCCGCCCGGGGCCGGACCGGGCGCTCCGCGTACTGCGCCGAGTGCACCGCGAACGCCTCGTCGGTCAGCTCGTACGCGAACAGCGCCTGCTCCCGGCGCCGCCAGCCGGCCAGCCGGGGCGCGATCGCGGCCGACAGCAGCAGGTGGCGCAGGTTGACCACGAAGGTGGTCAGGACGATCGCGTACGGGGCGGCGCCCACCGTCAGCAGCTGGAGCGCCGCGAACTGCGAGGAGCCGCCGTACACGAAGGCCGACATGGCGACCATCGCCCACCACGGCAGTCCGGCGGTGTGTCCGAGGACGCCGAAGGCGAAGGCCACGGGTACGTAGCCGAGCATCACGGGCACGGCCTGCCCGAAGCCGGTGGCCCAGGCGGGGCGGGCCGCCGCCCCGGCCGCGGCGGGTCGCGCCGGGGCCGGGGGGTCGGTCGCTACAGATCGCACTCGAAGGTCCTCTCCCCCAGGGCGGGCCGGAAGCCCACCCCCGTCCACAAGGCGGTGGCCGCCTCGTTGCCGTCGAGCACGGCGAGGAAGATCCGGTTGACCCCGCGGCGCCGGAACGCGGCCAGGGTGTCGACCGCCATCACCCGGGCCAGGCCCATCCGGCGGTGGCCCGGGTCGACCACGGCGTGGCTGATGCTCCCGCGGACGCCGAACGAGCCGGCGATCAGAGCGGCGACGACACGGCCCGAGGGCAGCCGGACCACGCGGCACAGGTCGGCCGAGTGGGCCAGGTGAGCGGCCAGGAGCGTTTCGTCCTCCCACTCGCAGTACGCGGCCTGCGGCGCGCCCCGCAGCAGTTCGACCACCTGCGGGATGTCGGCGACCGCCATGTCCGCCGAGGCCGCCGGCTGCGCGGGGGGCCCGTACGGCCCGACCAGCACGTGCGGCTGTACGTGCGGCTGCGGCTCCTGGAGCGCCAGAGCGGCGGCGCTCATCAGACCAGCGTCTCGTACGGAGAGCCGGGCAGGGAGAAGGAGATCGCGAGGACGTCGCGGTAGCCGCCCTTGTCCTCGGCCGCGCTCAGGCCGGTGACGTGGTGCTTCATCGCCCGGTCCTCGAAGATCAGGGAGTCGAACGGGGTGAGGAAGGTGCCCTTGGCGAGGGGCTGCTCGTCCCAGGTGAAGACGGTGCTGTGGCCGCCCTCGACGTCGACGCGGGAGATCAGGTGCAGGCCGGCCCACGGGTAGCCGTCCGAGTGGATGCCCTCGGGGACGAGCTCGTTGTACTTGCCGGGGTTGATCTCGATGCGGATCTGGTGGACCTGGCAGACCCAGGCGCGGTCGCGGTACTCCTCCTCGACGGGCAGGTTGTCGAAGTCGTAGCGGACCAGCGCCAGGAAGAGCGGGTTGGTGTACGTGGACTCCTCGACGTCGCCGAAGTGGCGCTCGATGCCGCCGACGAAGGCGTTCATCTCCTCGCTCTGGTAATACGCGACGTGGTCGAGCGGGACGAGCTCGCCGGTGGCCGGGGTGAAGGCGAAGTCGCTGTAGCGGCGGGTGCGGACGGCGCGGTCCTCGCCGCCGAAGTGGACGTCCGGGGTGAGCCGGCCCCAGGAGGCCTGGAGGTCGTCGAAGCGGGCGGCGAGCGCGGGGTCGAGGGTCAGGTCGGCTGCGGATACGAGGGCGTAGCGGTCCTCGCGCAGGCGGTCGCGGAGGTCCGGGCCGACCGTGGTGATGGTTTCGGGGGCGGGGGCGGGGGCGTGCGGCTGCACTGCCGTGGTCATGCGGTGTTCCTTCCGGGTGGGTTGGTGTGTGCGTGCGGTCCGGCTGCGGGCCGGCGGTGGCCCGTCGCGCAGTTCCCCGCGCCCCTGGGGGGTTGGCGGGGGCGCGCGGGCGTCAGCGCAGGCCCAGGGAGGCGTAGGTGGCGTCGAGTTCGGCGACGTCCAGGCCGGCGGCCTGGCGGACCAGGCGGATGGCCCGGTAGATCTGGTTGATGTGCGCGATGTCGTGGCCGACGACCTTGCGGATCATCACCTCCATGGTTTCGCCGCCCTGTTCGCCGTGGCGGCCCGTGCGCTGCCACTCCTCGGGGGTGAGCGCGGCGAGCAGCGCGACGTTGGAGGCGCGCAGGCCGGTCCAGGCGTCGAGCATCTGGCGGAACGGGAGGCGGGGCAGCGGGGCCCACAGCTGCTCGTCGTAGCCGGGGTAGACCGGGTCGTCCTCGGTGGCGACCAGGCGCCAGCGGAAGCCGTAGACGATGTCGACGTCGAAGAGGTGGCCCACGATGAAGGCCGCGGGCCACTCGCCCGGCTCGGGGACGGTCTCGGCGAGTTCGGTGGGCAGGTCGGCGAAGAGGGCCGCCGCCCAGACGGGGGTCTTGGCGATCACGTCGAACGGGTCGCGGTCGGCGGCGACGTCGAGGAGGGCCTGGACGTAGGCGGCCGGGTCTTCGGTGGCGGACGGGATGTCGATGCGGTGGACTCCGTCGGTGGTGGGGGTGGTCTGCGGCTGCGTCTGGGTGGTCATGCGGGTTCCCTTCGGGTGGGTTGGTGTGTGCCGGCCGGCTGCGGGCCGGTGGTGGCTGGTCGCGCAGTTCCCCGCGCCCCTGGGGGGTGCGGGTGCGTGGGGGTTGAGCGCGCAGTTCCCCGCGCCCCTGAGTGGGTCAGGCGGTGTGGACCGGTTCGGGGTTGGGGGTGGGGGTGGTGGGGCGGGGGGTGGGTTTGGCGCCCAGGATCAGGAGGGCGCCCAGGGCGGCCACTGCGGCGCAGGCGGTCCAGTGGAGGGGGGCGCTGATGCCGTACAGGAGGCCGCCCGCTGCCGGGCCGAGGGCTCCGCCGAGGGTGTGGGCGATGCCTTCCGCGCCCTGGTAGCGGCCGCGCAGGTGCGGCGGCGAGAACTCGGCCGGGTAGGCGTTGGCGATCGGCGTGTAGATCGTCTCGGCGACGGTCCACACCACCACGGTCAGGGCCAGCAGCCACACGCTCCGCATGGCTCCGGTGAGGGCCATGCCGAGGCCGAGCAGGGCCAGGCCTGCGGCGATGACGCGGCGCGGGTTGCGGCGCTCGGTGTGCTTGGTGAGCGGGAGCTCGATCACCACGCACAGCAGGGCGTTCAGGCCGAGCAGCAGGCCGTAGGTCGTGTTGTCGAAGCCCGCGTCGGTGACGTGCAGCGGGAGGGTCGCGGTGGACTGCCCGTAGACGAAGGTCGCGGCGACCATCGAGCCGAGGAAGAGGAGGTACGGGCGGTCGGCGAGGACGGTGCGGTAGCCGCCCTTCGGCCTGGTGGCCTCGGCCGGTGATGCCTCGTGCGGCGTCGGACGGCCGCCCGGGAGGGTCAGCAGGGCGAGGGCGCCGAAGGCGAGGGAGGACAGGGCGTCGCCGAGGAAGACGTACGTGTACGAGGCGCCGCTGAGCAGGCCGCCGACCAGCGGTCCGACGGCCATGCCCACGTTGATGGCGAGGCGCAGCACGGCGAAGGCCGTGACCCGCTGCTTCTCCGGGACCACGTCGATCAGCAGGGCCCCGGCCGCGGGCCGGTACAGCTGGGCGAAGACCCCGACGAGGCCGACCAGTGCGGTGGTCGCGACCAGTCCGTGGGCCAGCGGGACGAGGGCGGTGGCGGCGCTGCTGCCGAACATCGACACCGCGATGGCGGTGCGCCGCCCGAAGCGGTCGGCGACGGTGCCGCCCACCGCATTGCCGATGAACGCGCCGACCCCGACCACGCCGAGGGCCGCGCCGGCCTGGAATGCGGAGAAACCCTGGGAGACCAGGAACAGCACCAGGAATACGTTCAGGAAATTCCCGAATTTGATGAGGAACATTCCCGAGAAGATGACCCAGGCGCTTCTGGGCAGGTCACGCAATCGTCGGCGCAAGGGGTCCTCGCCGGCCATGGTGGGGCTCCTTCCCGATGGGGGGATGAGGTGGTGGGCACCATGGAAGCCGCTGGTCAGCCGGGCTGCCTAGGGGTGGGGGGTGGCACAAAACGTGCTGGCACATTCCTGCCCGGCGGTGCTCACGGGCCTGCGCGGCTGCGTCTTTTGTGCCGGGCATTCTTGTGCCAGCCCAAAGGCGTTCTGCGGGCCGGATTCCTGCGGCAGTGTTCTGGCCATGACCGAACACAAGCTTCTCGTCGTCGGCGGACGGATACAGACGCTGCGCAAAGCGGCGGCCCTCGGAATCCGCTTCGTGCTGATCCAGCACAAGGACCAGTTCGTGCCGGAGGCCGCCCGGCTCGCCGAGGCCGTCCTCATCGCCGACTACACCGACTGGGACGTCACCCGCCCGCTGGTGGAGGCCGCGCACCGGGCGTACGGGTTCACCCGCGTCGCCTCGATCACCGAGCCGGGCCTGGTCCCGGCCGGGCGGATCAGCGACCACCTGGGGCTCGGCAACACCTCCGAGGAGGTCGCCGAGCTGCTGCGGGACAAGTACGCGATGCGCCGGCACCTGGCCGCGTCCGGCTCCCCCGAGGTCCGGGCCCTGTCGGTGGCCGCCGCCGAGGTCGACGGCGCCGAGGCGCTGGCCGCGTTCGGCGCGGAGCACGGCTACCCGTTCGTGCTCAAGCCGGTCGACGCCACCGCCAGCCTGGGCGTCGTACGGATCGACGGGCCGGAGCAGGCCGCCGAGGCCTGGGCCGGGGTCGAGGCCCTGCGGGCCCGTACCGACCTGCAGTGGGGCTCGTTCTTCACGATCGGCCGGTTCATCGCCGAGCAGTACATCCCCGGGCCGGAGTACAGCGTCGAGACCTTCTCGTTCGCCGGCCGGCACATCGTCCTCGCCATCACCGAGAAGCTGACCGGCGACGGGTTCGTCGAGCTCGGCCACGCACTGCCGGCCCGGCTGAAGGCCGCGGACGAGAAGGCCGTCGAGGAGGCCGTCGCCCGCTTCCTGGACGCGGTCGGGCTCACCGACGGCGCCGCCCACACCGAGCTGCGGCTGTCCCCGTCCGGGCCGCAGATCATCGAGAGCCACAACCGGATGGGCGGCGACCGGATCTTCGACCTGCTGCGCTCCGCGTACGGCATCGACCTCGAAGAGTGGATCGTGGCCTGGCAGTTCGGGCTGGTCCCGGCCCTCACCGAGCGCCCGGCCGCCCGGCACGCCGCGGCCACCCGCTTCCTGTCCGCCGAGCCCGGCACCGTCGTGGAGGTGCAGGGCGCCGAGGAGGCCCGGGCCCTGGACGGCGTCATCGACGTGGAGACCACCGTCCGGCCCGGCGACACCGTCGGGGAGCTGCGCGGCAACTGGGACCGGGTCGGCCAGGTGCTGGCCACCGGGGCGGACACCGCAGCGGCCGTCGCCGCCGCCGAGCGGCTCACCGAGAAGGTCACCGTCGTCACCACCCCCCGTACGGACACGGGCGCCCCCGCGGGCGCCCCCGCGAACACCGCCGGAAAGGCCTGAGGCGCGTCATGAAGATCCTGCTGATCATGCGGAACACGTACGCGTGGCACCGCGAGCACATCGAGACCCTGGAGCGGATGGGACTGGAGATCCACCTCGCGACCAAGGTCGCCCAGGCCGCCGACGACGGCCGCTTCGCGAACGTGGTCCCGCTCCGCGAGGACCTGGAGGGCACGGAGCTCGCCGAGTACTGCGCGGCCGCGGCCCGCCGCCTCGGCATCACCTCGGCGATCACCTTCTACGACAGCGACATCGCGGTCACCTCGCGGGTCAACGAGCTGCTCGGGCAATCCTGGCCGCGCCCCGAGGCCGACCTGATCTCCCGCGACAAGCAGCTCCAGCGCACCTTCCTCGCGGAGCACGGGCTGCCGGCGCCGCGCTTCGCGGGTGTCGTCGGCGTCGAGGCCGGCCTCGCGGCCGCCGAGGACTTCACGTACCCGTTCATCGTCAAGCCCAGTGCGCTGGCCGCCAGCATCGGGGTCAGCCTGGTGCGCGACCGGGCCGAGCTGGAGCGGGCGCTGACCGACGTCGCCCGCCTCGCCGAGGAGTGGGCGGGCTACTTCCCCAGCGACACCCCGGAGATCGCGCTGCTGGAGGAGTTCCTGCCGGGCAAGGAGGTGACCCTCGACGGGGTCGTCCTGGACGGCGCCTTCCACCTGGTGGGCGTCACCAACAAGATGCAGATGCCGGGCCCGTACTTCGAGGAGGACTTCTACACCCTGCCCTTCCGCACCCCCGAGGAGGAGCCCGGCCTCGTCGCGGTCGCCGAGGGCATCACGGCCGCGCTGGGCGTGCGCCACTGCCTGTTCAACGCCGAGTTCCGGCAGGACTCCGAGGGCCGCTACCGGGTCGTGGAGTTCGCCACCCGGATGAGCGGCGGCCAGAACTACCGCAACCTGCGCGAGGTCCACGGCATCGACCCGGTCCGGCTGTACGCCAAGGCGGTCCTCGCCGGGGACGACGCCCACGCCCTGGCCACCCTGCTCGACGGCGAGGTGCCGCGGGCCGCCGCCCCGCGCGCCGCCACCTGCATCAAGTTCGCGTACCGGACCGGGACCCTGGTCCGCAACAACGCGGGCGACGCCGCGCACTCCCCGTACTTCCGCTCGTACATCCCCGCCTCCCGGCCCGGCGACCGGCTGCGGCGCGCCCCCGAGGGCTGGTACGAGATCGCCGGCTCCCTGGCGGTGGCCGCCCCCTACCGCAGTGCCGCCGACATCGACCGGGTGGAGCGGCTCGCCGCCGAGCTCGACGAGCGGCTCGACGTGGTCGTCGTACCGGGGCCGGCCCGGGCCGGTACCGCGCCGGCGGCCTGACCGGCCCCCGGCAGCGCGCCCAGCCCGCACAGCCCGCACAGCCCAGCCATCCACCACCCCGACGCGGAAAGAGCCCCACGTGCACGCCACCGACCCCGTGTTCCGCATGGGAATCACGGAGCCCACCGCCATCGAC
This sequence comes from Streptomyces sp. NPDC032472, assembly GCF_040636955.1. NCBI lineage: Bacteria > Bacillati > Actinomycetota > Actinomycetes > Kitasatosporales > Streptomycetaceae > Streptomyces > Streptomyces sp. NPDC032472. The sequence continues at coordinate 130,877 of NZ_JBEZVK010000012.1, read as the reverse complement.
CCGTACAAGGCCCAGGAAGGGGAGGGGATCCTCGTCTGCAAGGCCCTGTTCACCGGGCTGCTCGCCCTCGACGAGGACGGCGCGCTCGTCCCCGCCACCGCCCGGTCCTGGGAGAGCGACCCGGCCGCCACGACCTGGACCTTCACCCTGCGCCCCGACACGGTGTTCAGCAACGGCGAGCCGGTCACCGCCCACAGCTTCGTACGGGGCTGGGCGCGGGCCCTGGACCCCGAGGCCAACACGGAGACCGCGTACCACCTGGCGGGCGTGCGCTCCTTCACCGCCGTCGACGACACCACGCTCGTGGTGGAGCTGTCCGAGCCGGACGTGCAGTTCGACCTGAAGACGCTCCAGCCGATCTTCAGCCCGGTGCCGCAGTGCGCCGGCCCCGCGCTGGACCCGGCGTACAACGACATGCCGATCGGCAACGGCCCGTTCAGGATGGCCGGCCCCTGGGAGCACCACCGCGCGATCCGGCTGGAGCGCAACGACCTGTGGTTCGGCCCGGCGCCCGAGGTGCGCGAGGTGCACATCGACATCCTCGATCCGGTCACCGGCCTGGACGACGAGTACGAGCGCTTCCTCGACGGCACCTACGACTACGCCCGGATCCCCCCGGCCCGCACGGCCGAGGCGGCCGCGGGCGAGGGCTTCCTGGAGCAGGAGGGGGCGGGGCTGTTCTATCTGATCCCGTTCTGCCACCAGGCCCCGATGGACTCGCTGGACGCCCGCCGGGCCCTGTCTGCGGCCATCGACCGCCAGGGGCTGATCGACACGTACTTCCAGGGCCGGCGCACCGCGGCCCACTCGCTGCTGTCGCCCTGGTTCGGCAAGGCGCACACCCCGGCCGCCGAGCTCGCCGCCGGTGCCGCCGGTGTCGCCGATGCGGATGGCGACGGCGTGGACTGGACGGCGTACGACCCCGAGCGGGCCCGCCTCGCGGCGCTGCGGGCCGGGCTCGGCCCGGGCAGCCGGGTGGAGTTCGCGTACAACACGGGCGCCGGGCACGACGACTGGGTCGCTGCCCTCGCCCGGGGCCTGGAGCACGAGCTCGGCTGGCGGGTCGTGCTGCTGCGGACCGACGCCCGCGGGCTGGTCGACCACCGCACCTCGATCGCGGCGGCCGGCTTCTGCCGGGCGGGCTGGGCCTGCGACTACCCGACGCCCGACAACATGCTCTTCCCGCTGCTGCACTCCTCGTGCACCGCGCCCGACGCGGACGGCACGGCCCACGGCGACAACGAAGGCCGCTACGTGAACTTGCAGTTCGACGCGCTGGTGGCGCGCGCCCGGGCCTCGACGGACCCGGCCGAGCGGGCCGACGCCTGGCGGCGCGCGGACCGGACCGCGATGGCGGACCTGGCGCTGGTCCCGCTCTGGTACCGCACCGACCAGCGGGTGCACGCCGCCGACCGGATCACGGGCCTGCGGATCGACTTCGACGGAAACCCCACCCTCACCACTGTCAAGGCAAGGAAGACCACGCGATGAGCGCGACGACCACGACCGCGACGACCACTGCCCCGGCCGACGGCGCCGCGAGCCCCGTCCACGACGTCCTCGGCATCGGCTTCGGCCCGGCGAACCTGGCCCTGGCCATCGCCCTGGAAGAGCGCAGCTCCCCGCTCACGGCACGCTTCCTGGAGGCCCGGCCGAGTCCCGAGTGGCAGCCGGGGATGCTGCTGGACGGCTCCGACATCCAGAACCACCCCAGCCGCGACCTGGTCACCCTGCGCAACCCGCGCAGCCGCTACAGCTTCCTGAACTACCTGCACGAGCAGGGCCGGCTGCTGCGCCACCTCAACCTGCCCTCGGAGTTCCCGCTCCGCAAGGAGTACGCCGGGTACATCCGCTGGGCGGCGGGCTTCTTCTCGCACCTGGTCGACTGCAACCAGCGGGCCGAGCGCGTCGAGGTCGTCGAGGAGTCCGGCGAGCGCGTGTACGCCGTCACCACCCTGTCCGGCAGCCGCTACCTGGGCCGCACGCTGGTGATGGGCCCGGGCCGCACCCCGTACGTCCCGGCCCCGTACGACAGCCTGCGCACCCCGCGGATCTTCCACCTGACCCAGTACCTGCCCAAGCTGGCCGAGCTGACCGGCGACGGCCGCGAGCCGGAGTCGGTGGCGGTCATCGGCGGCAGCCAGAGCGCCGTGGAACTCGCGCTCGACCTCAGCCGCCGCTTCCCGCGGACCAGGGTGACCACGTACACGCGCTCGCACTCGCTGAAGCTGAAGGACACGAGCCCCTTCAGCGAGGAGGGCTACTTCCCCGAGTTCACCGACTACTACTTCCGGGCCCCGCGGGAGGGCAAGCGGGCGCTGGACGCGTACATGCACGGCACGAACTACTCCTCCGCCGACGGCGACGTGCTGCGCGAGCTGTACCTGACCATCTACGAGCAGGAACTCGACGGCGAGCAGCGGGTCTTCGTCCGCGGCAACCACGAGGCCGTCGGCGTGGCCCCGGAGAACGGCGACCGGATCGCCTTGGACTTCCTGGAGCGCACCACCGGCGAGCGGATCAGCGAGACCGTCGACTTCGCCGTCCTGGCCACCGGCTTCCGCAACATGGGCCCCGGCCCGCACGAGGAGCTGTGCCCGCCGCTGATGGCCCCGCTCGCGCCGCTGTTCGCGACCGAGCCCGACGGCCGCCTGGCGGTGAACGCCGACTACTCGCTCAGCCCGGTCGGCGACGGCACCCCGCCGCTCTTCCTCAACGGCCTGTGCGAGTCCAGCCACGGCATCGGCGACGCCGGCTCCTTCAGCCTGCTGTCCCTGCGCGCCGCGACCCTCACCGACGCCCTGACCGCCCGCCTGAGCGCCGCCCCCGCCGCCGACTGCGCCGCCGTCCTGGCCGCGGCCTGACCCCCGGCCGACCGCATCGGCAGAGCCGACCGAACCGACCGAACCGACCGACCGGATCCCGAAAGGACCACGTTCTGCCATGACCGCCACCATCGACACCCCGGTCGAGCCGGTCTACAGCGCTCCCGCCGTACACGGCCCGCTGCCCGGGCCGCTCAGCGCCGAGCTGCTGGACCGGCAGGCCGGCCGGGAGTCCAACTCCCGCTCGTACCCGCGCAAGCTGCCGATGGCGATCCGCCGCGGCAGGGGATCCTACGTCGAGGACCTCGACGGGAACGTCTTCCTCGACTTCCTCAGCGGCGCCGGCGTGCTCTCGCTGGGCCACAACCACCCCGAGCCGCTCGCAGCCGCCCACCGCCAGCTCGACGAGTTCGTGCACGGCCTGGACTTCCCGACCCCGGTCAAGGACGAGTTCACCGACCTGACCATCGGGATGCTGCCCGAGCCGATGCGCGAGCGGACCCGGATCCACTTCTGCGGGCCGACCGGCGCCAACGCCGTGGACGCCGCGCTGAAGCTGTGCAAGACGGCCACCGGGCGCGAGGAGGTCATCACCTTCCAGGGCGGCTTCCACGGGGCGACCCTGGCCGCGCTGAGCGTGACCGGCCTGGTCGAGCAGAAGGAGCCGGTCCGCGGCCGGATGCCGGGCGTGCACTTCTTCCCGTACTCCAACTGCCACAACTGCCCGCTCGGCCTGGTCCGGGACACCTGCCAGGTCAACTGCGCCGCGTTCCTGGAGAAGGCGCTGACCGACGTCAACGGCGGCATCACCCTGCCCGCCGCCGTGATCATGGAGCTGGTGCAGGGCGAGGGCGGCGTCATCCCCGCCGAGGTCGAGTTCGTCCAGCGGATCCGCGAGGTCACCCGGCGCCTGGGCATCCCGCTCATCGTGGACGAGGTGCAGAGCGGCTGCGGCCGCACCGGGACCTGGTTCGCGTTCGAGCAGTACGGCATCGAGCCCGACGTGGTCTGCGCCTCCAAGGCGCTGTCCGGGATGGGCCTGCCCGCCTCCGTGATCCTGTACGACGAGAGGCTCGACGTGTGGAAGCCGGGCGCGCACTCCGGCACCTTCCGCGGCAACCAGCCCGCCTTCGCCGCCGGCGTCGCCACCATGAAGGTCGTGCGGCGCGACCGGGTCCTGGAGAACGTCCGGGCCCGCGCCGACCAGCTGATGGTCCACCTCCAGGGCCTGCGCGCGCTCAGCCCGTACGTGGCCGACGTCCGCGGCCTCGGCCTGATGACCGGCGTCGAGCTGACCGACCCCGCCACGGGGCTGCCGGCCGACGCCCTCGCCAAGCGGGTCCAGTGGGAGGCCGTCAGCCGCGGCCTGATCATCGAGCTCGGCGGCCGCGACGACTGCGTCGTGCGCATGCTGCCCCCGCTGAACTGCTCGGCCGAGGAGATCGACCACGCCGGGCGGATCATCCGCGAGGCCCTCGTCGCCGCCCTGGCCGCCCTCGACCTGCCGGCGGAGGCCGCGTGATGACGACGTACGACTCCACCCGCGACGACGGCGGCGAGGACACCGCCGTCCAGGACCTGGTGGTGGCCGGCTTCGGGCCCTCCGGGATCGCGCTCGCCGCCGCCGTCGAGGACCACGACGACGCCACCGGCGCCGCCCCGCTCGCCGCCCGCTACCTGGAGAAGGCCGCCGACTCCGCCTGGCAGCCGAACCTGGTCCTGCCCGGCACCGACATCCAGCACCACTTCCTGCGCGACTTCGCCACCCCGCGCGACGCCCGCTCCCGCTTCACCTTCCCCCACTACCTCCAGCAGAGCGGCCGCTTCTACCCGTTCACGCTGATGAGCGGCTACGTCAGCCGCCTGGAGTGGTCGGACTACGTGCAGTGGGCCGCCCGGCAGGTCCGCGGCACCGTCGACTACCACCGCGAGGTGCTGAGCGTCGAGCCGGTCGCCGACCCCGACGGCCGTGTGCGCACCGCCCGCGTCACCAGCCGGGACCCGCGCGACGGCTCCCTGCACACCGTCCTCGGCCGCAACATCGCCCTCGCCACCGGCCACGAGGCGTACGTACCGGAGCTGTTCCGCCCGCACCTGGGCGAACGCGTCTTCCACGCCTCCCGGCTGCTGCCGGGCCTCGCCGCCCTCGGCGACGCCCCGCTGCGCAGCATCGCCGTGATCGGCGCCGGCCAGACCGCCGGCGAGATCGTCCTGCACCTGGCCGCGCAGCACCCCGACGCCGAGATCCACTCGGTCGTACGGCACGCCGGCTTCCGGATGTACGAGCTCGGCCACTTCAGCAACGAGGTCTACTTCCCCGACGAGACCGACTACTTCTACGGCCTGGAGGGCGAGCAGCGCGAACGCGCCCTGGACCAGGCCCGCGCCACCAACTACGCGGCCGTCGACCCCGACGTGTCCACCGCCCTCTACCAGGCGGTCTACCAGGACCGGTTCACCGGCCGGCGCCGGCTGCACATGCACAAGCGGACCGAGGTCACCGCCGTCGGCCGCACCGCGGACGGCCGGATCCGGCTGGAGGCCGCGGAGGTGTTCACCGGCGATCGCACCGCCCTCGACGCCGACGTGGTGATCGTCTGCACCGGCTACCGGGAGGCCCCGCTGCCCCGCCCGCTGGCCCCGTTCGTGCCCCACCTGCGCCTGGACGGCACCGGCCGGCCCGAGGTCACCCGCGCCTACCGGGCCGAGACCACCGCCGACTGCGAGGTCGGCATTTACCTCGACGGCCTCACCGAGTGGCGGCACGGCATCGGCAGCGCCACCTCCTTCAGCCAGATGGCCGCCAAGGCCGACACCATCCACCGCGATCTGCGCGCCCGCCTGCGCCGGCCCGCCGCGCCCGTCGCCGCCTGATTGGAACCCGTACCCCATGCACATCTTCACCGCCCACGAGGACGACATGGTCTTCGAGGAGGCGTACAACGTCAGCGGCCGCCGGATCTTCCCCTGGCCCGAGGCCGTGGAGGAGCCCAACTGGGGCGGCGCCTGGGTCGACGTGGCGCCCGGCGCGACCTCCACCCCGCACGACCACGACGAGAACGAGATGTTCTTCATCGTCGAGGGCAGCGGAGTGATGCGCATCGGCGGCGAGACCCGCCGCGTGCGCGCCGGCGAGACCGTCTTCATCACCCCGCACCAGGACCACGACCTGACCAACGACGGCGAGGGCCGGCTGCGGTTCGTGACCATCTGGTGGGGCGGCTCGGAGGCCGTCGCCCGGGACCGCGCCAAGTGGGCCGCCGTCTTCGGCATCGAGGACCCGGGCACCGGTCCGGGCACCCCGGCGCCCGCAGCCGTGACCGCCCCGGACGCCGTACCCGCCCCGGACCCGAACGCGCCGCAGCAGGGGGACGCATGAGCCCCATCGTCCACGCGCACGCCGACGCCATCGTCGTCGGCGGCGGGGTGATCGGTGCGGCCATCGCGCACCGGCTCGCCCTCGCGGGCGTCGGCCGGATCGTCCTGTGCGACCAGGGCCGGGTCAACGCCCAGGGCGCCACCTCCCGCTCCGGCGGCCTGCTGCGGCTGCACCACACGGCCGTCGCCGACACCCGGCTCGCCGCGCGCAGCCTGCCCGTCTTCGAGCAGTGGTCGGACATCATCGGCGGCTGCTGCGGCTACCGCCGCACCGGGTTCGTCATGATCGTCGGCGAGAACCACGCCGACGACCTGCGCCACAACGCCGCCGCCGCGAGCGAGGCCGCCGGATACCGGCGCGTCGAGGTCATCGACCCCTCCGAGCTGCGGGAGATCTACCCCGGTCTGCGGACCGAGGGCGTGGCACTGGCCGCGTACGAGCCGGAGGGCGGCTACGCCGACCCGATGGCCGCCTCCGCCTCCCTGCTGACCGCCGCCTACCGGCTCGGGGTCTCCCCGTCCGAGGGCATCCGGGCGATGAAGGTACTGGAGAAGGGCGGCACCGTCACCGGCGTCCTCACCTCCATCGGCCGCATCGACGCCCCGCTGGTGGTCCTGGCCGGCGGAGCGTGGGGCTCCGCGCCGGCCGAGTACCTCGGCATCCACATCCCCGTCACCGCCCGCCGCATCGGCCTGGCCCAGGCCGAGCTGCCGGGCGCCGGACGGCGCGGATCGGCGGCCTCCGTACCGACCTGCATCGACGACACCACCGGCAGCTACTTCCGGCCCGACGGCCTGGACCGCTTCTACTTCGGCGTCCCCAGCAAGCCCGACACCGAGCTCGGCCGGGACGTCGAACCCCTCACCGAGGCCGAGCTGGAGGCCGCGATCGGCGCCATCGCCCACCGGGTCCCGGCCGCGGCCACCGCCCCGCTCGCCGGCACCCGCTCGGGCCTGGACGGCTACACCCCCGACAAGCGCCCGGTCGTCGGCGCGGCCGGCCCCGACGGGCTCTACCTGGCCCTCGGCTTCAGCGGCGGCGGCTTCAAGCTGGCGCCGGCCGTGGCGGAGCTCGCCGCGAAGGAGATCGTCGAAGGCGGGGCCGTGCCCGGCAAGGCGGTCCAGGAGCTGCTGGAGCCGTACCGGCCGCAGCGGTTCCTCGCGGGCCGCCCGATCCGCCCGGAGGCCCCGTATGACCACATGTGAAACCACTGCGGCCACTGAAACCACTGAGGCTGCTGAGACCGCCGAGCAGGAAGGGACCGGCGAGGCCGGCGCCCGCCGCACGCTGCGGGAGGTGCTGCGCGAGGACGTGCAGACCGTCCTCGACAAGGACCCCGCCGCCGGCTCCCGTGCCGAGGTCCTGCTCTACCCGCACATCCACGCCCTGTGGACGTACCGGATCGCGCACTGGCTGTGGGGCCGCGGCCACAAGGTCGCCGCCCGCGCCCTGTCCCTGCTCGCCCGCTCCGTCTCCGGCATCGAGATCCACCCCGGCGCACGGATCGGCCGCCGCTTCTTCATCGACCACGGCACCGCCGTCGTGATCGGCGAGACCGTCCGCATCGGCGACGACGTGATGCTCTACCACCAGGTCACCCTGGGCTCGGTCGGCTGGTGGAAGGACCTGCGCCGGCCCTCCGGATCGCGGCGCCACCCCGTCGTCGGCGACCGCGTCGTCATCGGCACCGGGGCCAGCGTCCTCGGCCCCGTCACCATCGGCGCGGACTCCCGCATCGGCGCCCACTCCGTCGTCCTGGACGACCTGCCGCCGCGCAGCCGCGTCGTCGCCGCCGCCTCCGCCGCCCTGCCCCCGCTCGACACCGCGGCCCCCCTCGACTCCTCCGCCCTGATCGTCCCCGAAGGAACCCACGCCTCATGACCTCCTACGTCGTCACCAGCGCCCCGCCGAACCCCAACGGCGACCTGCACCTCGGCCACCTCTCCGGCCCCTTCCTCGGCGCCGACGTCCTGACCCGGCACCTGCGCCAGCGCGGCCACGACGTCCGCTACGTGGGCTACTCCGACGAACACTCCTGCTACGTGCCGCGCCGGGCCGCCGAGATCGGCTCCACCGCGCACCCGACCGCGAAGCTCTTCGGCGACCGCATGGAGGAGACCCTCTCCCTGGGCGCCATGCACCACGACTGGTTCACCCGCCCGCTCACCGACCCGGTGCACACCGAGTTCGTCCAGCGGTTCTTCCTCGACCTGTGGGAGTCCGGCGCCCTGGAGGTCCAGGAGCTGCCCGTCTTCCACTGCGAGCCCTGCGACCGGTACCTGTACGAGGCCGAGGTGCGCGGCGAGTGCCAGTTCTGCGCCGAGCCCTCCGACGGCGTGTACTGCGAGGCCTGCGGCCTGCCCCAGGACCCGGCCGGCCTCGCCGCCCCCAGGTGCACCGCCTGCCGGACCGAGCCCGGTACGAAGACCCTGCGGCGCATCGTCTTCCCGCTGGAGCGCTGGCGCGAGCGGCTGCGGGCCTACTACGCCGACGCGCAGGCGAAGGCGGAGTGGCGGCCCCGGCTGGTCGCCTACCTGGAGGGCCTGTTCGAGCGGGCGCTGCCCGACACCCCGATCAGCCGCGAGGCGGACTACGGCATCCCGGTCCCGCTCCCCGGCTGGGAGGGCCACGTCCTCGACACCTGGTTCAGCGGCATCTGGGGCTACGCGGCCGCCACGGCGCGCCTGGCCGAGGCCCGTGGCGACCGCTCGGAGTGGGAGCGGCTGTGGACCGACCCCGAGACCCGGATCGTCAACTTCATCGGCTTCGACTGCTCGTTCTCGCACGCCGTGCTCTGGCCGGCGCTGCTGCTCGCCTCCCCCGACGATCTGACGCTGCCCTCGCAGGTCGTGATCAACGAGTTCTACCGGCTGGAGGGCGACAAGTTCTCCACCAGCCGCGGACACGCCATCTGGGGCGGGGAGTTCCTGCGCCGCGTGAACGCGGACGCGCTGCGGTTCCACCTGTGCCTGACCGGGCCGGAGCGGGCGCAGAACAACTTCTCGATGAAGGAGTTCGCCGACACCCTCAGCACGGTGCTGGCCGGGGCGCTGGAGCGGTGGGCGGACACCGTACTGGACCTGCTGGCCCAGGACTTCGACTCCGTCCTGCCGGCGGCCGACGGGGTGGACGGGGGCCCGTTGGCCGCCGAACGGGCCGCCCTGCCCGGGCGGATCGCCGACGCGCTGGGCGCCGAGGCCTTCTCCCCGCAGCGCGCGGCCGACGCCCTGGCCGTGGTGGTCGAACGGGCCGACGCCGACCTGCGGGAGCTGTCCCTGCTGCGCGCCGCCGGCCGGCGCGAGGAGTACGCCGCCCGGCTCGCCGCGCACGCCGAGCTGCTGGCCGCGGTCGCGGTCACGGCGGCCCCCGTGATGCCGGGCTGGTCCGCCTTCCTCGCCGGGCACCTGGGCCTCCCGGTGGACCTCGCCACCCGGATGCCGTCGTGGGGCGCCCTGGACGGCCGCCTCCTGCCCTCGGGCGCCCCCCTCCCGTCGGCCGTCCCGCTGTACTTCCACGAGCTGTCATGACCCCGCAGCAGCCCGCCGCGGCCCCTGCCCCGGCCTGGGGGGCGGATGTGCTCGCGGGGGCCCGGCAGGTGCTCCATGGGGTGCTGGGGCTCGGGGTGTTGCTGCTGCCGCTGGGGCTTGCGCCGGTGGGCCCGGGGGTGGTGGCCGCGGTCGCCGCGGTGCTGGCCGGGTGGTGCCTGCTGGTGGCCTGCGCCGGCGGGAGCGCGGGCCCGGGGGCCGTGGGGTTCGTACGGGAGCGGCTCGGCCCCCGGGCGGGCCGGGCGGCCACCGCGCTGTACTTCGGCGGCTTCGCCACCGGCCAGGCGGCCGTGGCCCTGGGTGCGGCGGGCTTCGCCGGAGCCGCGCTGACGGCCGCCGGGGGCGGGGCCTGGGCCGGGGCCGGGGCCGGGGCCGGGGCCTGGGCCTGGGCCTGGGCCTGGGCCTGGGCCTGGGCCTGGGCCGCCGACGGTGACTCCGCCTGGCGCTCCTGCGCGGTGGCCGCCGGAGTCCTGGCCGCCGCCGCGGGGCACGCCTGGATCGGCCCGCGCGGGCCGTCCCCGGCCGCCCGGCGGCTGCGGCTCGCCGCCGTCCTCGCGCTGGCCCTCGGCTGGCGGGCGCTGGGCGCGGTCCCGGCCGCCGGGACCGCCGCCGGCTGGGCCGCCGCCCTGGCGGCCGTGCCCCTGCTCTTCGGCTGGGTCGGGCTCGAAGGCGCCGTCCCCGGCCAGCCCCGCCGCCGCCCGGCCGCCCTCGCCGGGACCCTGCTGGGCCTGGCAACGGCTGCCGCGCTGTACGCCGTACTGCTGGCCCCGCCGCCCGCGGCCACCGCTCCGCACCCGGCCCCCGCAGCCGCCCTCGGGGCCGCCTCCGCCGCCCTGTGCTGGGCGTACTGCCGTACCAACCTCCAGGCCACCGCGGTCCGTTGGACCGAGCTGACCGGGCGCTCCCGGCGCGGCGGCGTCCTCGCCGGGGCGCTGGTCGCCCTCGCCGCCCTGGCCCTCGCCGGGGCCGCCCGGCTGGGCATCTCCGTCCTGCTGCTCGGCCCGGGGGCCGCCACCGCGGCCCTGTTCTGCCTCATCGCCCTGGCGGCCCTGCGCCGCCCCCGTCCCAAGGAGTCCCTCCGCCATGACCACGACCACCACCGCGACCGCGTCCTCGAAGGTGCTGCGCGTCCCGCCGGCTGACCCGGAGACCGCCGCCGCCCACTTCCACCGCCGCTTCACCTTCGAGGCCGACGTCGCCGACGTCCACGCCGACGTGGAATCCGCCGCGGGCGGTTTCGTCCTCGTCGACAGCCGCAGCTCCGAGGCCTGGGCGCAGGGCCACATCCCCGGCGCCGTGCACCTGCCCACCGACGAGATCCCGGCCCGCGCCGCCGAGCTCGTACCGCCGGGCAGCGTGGTGGTCACGTACTGCTGGGGGCCCGGCTGCAACGGCGCGACCCGCGCGGCCTACGAGTTCGCCGCCGCCGGCTACCGCGTCAAGGAGATGCTGGGCGGCTTCGAGTACTGGTCCCGGGAGGGCTTCCCGGTCGAGGACGCCGCGGGCCTGCGCCGCTCCGCGCCGGACCCGCTGACCGCACCGGTCTCCGGCGGCGGCGCGTCCTGCGGCTGCTGAGGCGGCCTCAGAGCAGGCCCTCCTCCACGGCCCGCTGCCCGAGCTGGAACCGGCTCTGCGCGTCCAGCTTCTCCATCAGCTCCGAGATCAGCCGCCGCTCGCTGCGCAGGGATATCCCCAGCCGGCGGGCGGCGGCCTCGTCCGTGTAGCCCTGGGCCAGCAGCCGCAGCAGCTCGCGCGGCTGCGAGCCGGGGTCGTCCAGGCTGCGCCGCGGCGGCTCCCCGAACGGCAGCGCGGTCTCCCACACCGAGTCGAACAGCGCGCAGAACGCCGCGACGGCCCCCGGCTCCCGCAGCAGCACCGCGCCCAGCGCACTGTCCGCAGGGTCGATCGGCAGCAGCGCGAACTCCCGGTCGGCGATGACCATCCGCATGGGCAGCGACGGCACCGTCCGCACCTCGCCGCCCCGTTCGGTCAGCCAGCGGGCGTGCTCCAGGCTGGCGGGGTCGTTGCGGATCGCGTCCTGGTAGATGGTCCGGATCTTCACCCCGCGCCCGATGAGCTCCTCGGTGATCGGCTCGCTGGCCTTGAACTGGGCCGCCGGAACGGGCCCGCCGGGGTGGAAGCTGATGGACTCGCTGCACGTACGGGCGGACAGCTCGCTCAGTTTGGCCCGGACGGCCTCGACGCCGAGGAACCGCTGCGCCTCGTGCGAGGGCTGGGCGGGGTGGAGTTCGGCGTACTGCGACAGCAGCGCGCTGGCCGCGGCCTGGCTCTCGGCGAGGGCCCGGTGCCGCTGGGCGATCTCCGCCTGCTGGTGGGCCAGCAGAGAGTCCAGCGCGGCCTTGGGGTTCACGGCGCGCAGTCGGCCCGCGGTCCGCCAGGAGGGGTCGAGCAGCGAGAGCAGGGTCAACTCCTCCAGGTCCGCGCACACCTCGTCCTCCGCGCGCGCGAGCTCCGCCGCGACGTCGGCGATGGCGAGATCCGGCCGTCTGAGGATGAGTCGGTAGAGCGCGTCCGAGCGCTCGGTCAGCCCAAGAGAAACCAACAAAGTGAGCCCCCCAGCTCGCGGTTCGGAGCGGCAGCACGGGCGCGGACCGACAACGCTGGCGGCAGGATGCGCGGCCCCTCCGAGGGCCGATCTTGCACCCAGGATTGTCCATACCAGCCACGGCCCGCACAAACGCCGTCCATCACGCGGACACGGGATGCCGGTCCGCGGACGTCTGGCACGGTTGTGTCAGATCGCTTTGTGCCACGCGAAAACCGGCGACAGGGGCCCGCCCGGCTGGGCACGATGGCGGCACGCCGAACGCAAGGTCTCGGCCAACCGCCCACCGTCCGCCCCGGTTCGATAAGAGGCCCCCTGCCATGCGTCGCAAGCTCGTCACCCTCATCACCGTCACCGCCGCCGCCCTGATCGCCGTCATCGGCGCGAGCGGCACCGGCCAGGCCGACGGTCTGCGGCCCGCGGCGGCCGTCCTGGGCGAGCCGGGCTGGTCGGTCGTGACCCCGCAGGAGCCGGGCTGGTCCTGAAAAACGCAGGAGCGCCCCGCCGGGCCGTAACCCGCCGGGGCGCTCCACAAGCCGTAGGCCATGTCGGACTCGAACCGACAACCAACGGATTAAAAGTCCGCTGCTCTGCCAATTGAGCTAATGGCCCTCACGTGCTCACCCCAGAGCATAGCCGGAGAGCACCGGCAGGCCGATCGAGTATCGACCTACCGGGCCCGACGGCGCGTCCGCCGAGCGGAAAGGGCCCGCCCGACACCTCGTGTCGGACGGGCCCTTTCGCGCGGTCAGATCAGTGCTGCCGCAGGTCAGCCGTTGCGCTTCCAGCGCGGCTTGTCGTCGCGGCGGCCACCGAAGGAGCCGTTGCCGGACGGGCGGTCGTCGCGGCGGAAGCCACCCGACGGACGGTCGTCACGGCGCTCGTCGCGGCGGAAACCACCGGACGGACGGTCGTCGCGGCGGAAGCCGCCC
>NZ_JBEZVK010000012.1:0-117531 GCF_040636955.1 Streptomyces sp. NPDC032472 | reverse complement strand
CCACCCGACGGACGGTCGTCGCGGCGGAAGCCACCCGACGGACGGTCGTCACGGCGCTCGTCGCGGCGGAAACCACCGGACGGACGGTCGTCGCGGCGGAAGCCGCCACGGTCACCGCGGTCGTCACGGTTGAAGCCACCCGACGGACGGTCGTCGCGGCGGAAGCCACCCGACGGACGGTCGTCACGGCGCTCGTCGCGGCGGAAACCACCGGACGGACGGTCGTCGCGACGGTAGCCGCCACGGTCACCGCGGTCACCGCGGTCGTCCCGGCGGTTGTCGCGGCGCTCGTAGTTGCCCCGCTCGTCGCGGCGCTCGAAGCTGCGCTGCTCCTGGGCGGCGGCCTGCGCGGCCTGCTCGGCCACGACGGCGGCGACCTCGGCCTCGGCGGCCTCGACGGCCTCGGCGACCGCGGCCTCCGGGTCCTCGCCGCGCTCGCGGGCGGAGCGGGCGACCAGGCGGTCGGCCTCCTCGCGCAGCTCGGCGGCGCGGCGCGTCATGCGCTCCAGCTGCTTGGTGAGCTCGGCGACCTCGCGCTCGGCCTGCTTGGCGGCGTTGTTCGCGGAGTCGGCCTGGACCTCGGTGAGCGAGCGCGCACCGGTGATCTCGGCGACCTCCGGGTCGAACGCGCCGGCCCCGCCGACGATGTGGCGCGAGGCCTCGACGCCCGCGTCCTCCATCAGGCGGAAGATCTGGCGGCGCTGGTGCGGGAGCGCCAGCGAGACCACGACACCGGACTTGCCGGCGCGGGCGGTGCGGCCCGAGCGGTGCAGGTAGTCCTTGTGGTCGCCGGCCGGGTCCACGTTGAGGACCAGGTCGATGCCGTCGACGTGGATGCCGCGGGCGGCGACGTCGGTGGCGACGAGCGCGTTGACGTAGCCGTCCTTGAAGTCGGCGAGGACGCGGGTACGGGCGCCCTGCGTCATGCCGCCGTGCAGCGCGTCGGCCTTCACGCCGGCCTCGACGAGCTGCTCGGCGATGCGGTCGGCGCCCAGCTGGGTGCGGACGAAGATGATGGTGCGGCCCTTGCGGGCGGCGATGGCGGCGGTGACCGGCGCCTTGTCCTTCGGCTTCACGACGAGGACGTGGTGGGTCATGGTCGTGACGTTGCCCTGGGCGCTGTCGACCTCGTGGCTGACCGGGTTCGACAGGTAGCGCTTGACCAGCGTGCCGATCTCGTTCTCCATCGTGGCGGAGAAGAGCATGCGCTGCCCGCCGGCCGGGACCTGGTCGAGCAGCTCGGTGACCTCGGGCAGGAAGCCCAGGTCGGCCATCTGGTCGGCCTCGTCGAGGACGGCGACCTCGACGTTCTCCAGGGAGCAGGCGCCGCGGTTGATGATGTCGCGCAGGCGGCCGGGGGTGGCGACGAGGATGTCGACACCGCGCTCCAGGGCGTAGATCTGGTTGCCCATGGAGGTACCGCCGCAGACGACCTTCATCTTCAGGCCGAGGACGTCACCGTACGGCTGGAGGGCGTCGGCGACCTGCATGGCGAGCTCGCGGGTCGGGGTGAGGATGACCGCGCGGGGCTTCTTCTTCTCGGTGAAGCCGCCGGCGAGGCGGGCCAGGGTCGGCAGACCGAAGGAGAGGGTCTTGCCGGAGCCGGTGCGGCCGCGGCCGAGGATGTCCTTGCCGGCCAGGGCGTCCGGGATGGTCGCGGCCTGGATCGGGAACGGGACGGTGACACCGTTCTGGGCGAGCTTGCGGACGACGCCCTCGGGCAGGCCGAGGTCGGCGAAGGTCACCTGGGGCTCGGCGTCGGCGTCGGCCGCGCCGTCCTCGTGCGTGTCGTCGGCGGCGGTCACATCGGCCTCAAGGGCCTCGATGATTTCGTCCGCCTCCGCGGCCTCCATGGCCTCGGTCACCACGAGGGCCTCAACGGCCTCGACGATCTCGTTGGAGTCGTTCTCGGGCAGGACGGCACGGTCAGAACTGGAAATGGACATGCGAAATGCGAAACCTTCCGGAGTCTCGGCACGCGCCCAAACTCCGTGAATCGCAAATCGACCGCCTCGATGCGGTCAGCCACGGCTAGGGAGAGTACGCGCCACACGGCGCTCTTCGGATTCGGCGCCGGGCAATGGGATCAAACGATCTATAACCATACGCACCCATCCGGGGGTCTGGCAAGTCGTTCCGCCCCGGTCCGCCCTGACCTGCGGCGATACCGGTCGCCGGCCGAGGGCGGCCCCCCGTGGACAGGCCCTAGGCGGGGCTGGCCGAGGCGCTGGGCTCCGGCTGCGGCGGCGAGGGGGCCGGCGGAGCGGGGGAGCTCACGGGCGGCTCGGGGGTCGGCTGCTGGGCGGGCGGCGTGGCCGGGCCCCCGCCGGAGCCGCCGGCTCCGCCTCCGCCCGAGGGCGGCTGCTGGGGCCCCTGGCCCCCGGCCCCGCCCGCCGCCGGGCCGGCCGAAGGCGAGGGAGCTCCGGGCCGCCCGGCCGGCGCGCCCGTGCTCGGGGACGCCCCGGTCGCGCCGGAGGCCTTGCCGTCCTCGGCGGTCTTGCCGTCCTGGCCCTGCCCGCCGGCCTTCGCGCCGCGCCCGGATCCGTGGGTCCCGGCGGTCCGCCCGGCGGCACCGGCCGCGCCGTCGGCGCTCTTGTGGTTCGCGGCGGTGGAGGGGCCGGGCTTGGCGGCGTCGTCGCCGACGCTCATGCAGCCCGCACTGGTCGCGACCGCGAGCGCGGTGACGGCCAGTCGGAGGGAAGCGGACAACGGGCGCACGGGAAGCACCTCCGAAGGGGCGGTCAGGGCCCGCGAGGGGTGCGGGTCAATATGCCCAACTCCCTTTGCCCCGTAAGAGACACGCCCTTGGGGACACTGGCTGTCCGCAATCCGTCCGGGCGCCCGGCGCATCCCGCCGGCTCAGACCAGCAGCTGCCGCGCCACCTGCGACCCGAGCACCACCGCGCCCAGCCCGGCCAGCACCGATGCCGCCACGTTCGCCGCCGCCAGGAAGTGCCGGCCCCGCTCGGCCAGCCGCAGCGTCTCGTACGAGAAGGTCGAGTACGTGCTCAGCGCCCCGCACAGCCCGGTCCCCAGCAGCAGCCCCAGCCACGAGGAGGCCGCACCGGCCAGCGCCGCCCCTGCCAGCGCTCCGAGCACCAGGCAGGCGGCCGTGTTCACCACGAACGTCCCCCAGGGGAACACCGAATCGTGGCGCACCTGCACCGCACGGTCCGTCAGATACCGCAGCGGCGCCCCGACGAGCGCCCCCGCCACCACCAGCAGCCAGTTCACCCGCGCCCCCCGCCCGCCGCACGCCGCGCCGCCGCCCGGCCCGCGGCCCGTACCACCGCGCGGCGCACCGCGAGGCGGGTCGCCGAGGCCGCCGCCCAGACGGCGCCCAGCGCCGCGACCACCGTGAGCCCGGCGTACGCCAGCGCGAGCTCGGCCTCGCCCCCGTCGAGCAGCCGCGCGAAGTCCACCGCGTACGTGGAGAAGGTGGTGAACCCGCCGAGCACCCCGACGCCGACGAACGGCCGCAGCAGCGGGTGCGGCGACGTCCGGCCGCCCTCCCCGATCAGGACCATCAGCACCCCGATCAGCGCGCAGCCGATCGTGTTGGTCCAGAACGTCGCCCACGGGAAGCCCTGCGGCCCCGCCGGCAACAGCAGCACCAGCCCGTACCGAGCCGAGGCCCCGAGCGCCCCGCCGACCGCGACCGCCGCCAGGACCGGGCCCTGCGGCTCGGCGCGCTGCGCCGGCACGTGCAGGTCGACGTCCGGGTCGATGGCCTCGGCGCCCTCGACCGGCCGCGTCACCCGTACCCCAGGGCGTGCAGCCGGGCGTCGTCGATCCCGAAGTGGTGCGCGATCTCGTGGACCACCGTGATCTCCGTCTCCGCGATCACGTCCTCCCGGTCCTCGCACATCCGCAGGGTGGGGTTGCGGTAGATGGTGATCCGGTCCGGGAGCACCCCGGCGTACCACTCGCCGCGGTCGGTGAGCGGGGTTCCCTCGTAGAGGCCGAGCAGCTCGGGGTCGTCCGCCGGCGGCTCGTCCTCGACGAAGACCGCCACGTTGTCCATCAGCCGTGTCAGCTCCGGCGGGATGCGGTCCAGGGCCTCGGCGACGAGCTCCTCGAACTCCTCGCGTGTCATCTGCAGCACGCGGTCATTGTCCCTCCGGCCGGGGTCCTCCCCGGGGGCCGGGGGAAACCGTTTTGGCGATAGCTCCCCGCATCCCATATGCTTCTCACGTCCCCGACGCGCTGGAAAGCGCCCCGGCGGGCCTTTAGCCCTCATCGTCTAGTGGCCCAGGACGCCGCCCTTTCAAGGCGGTAGCACGGGTTCGAATCCCGTTGGGGGTACGCATTACCGTGTGCAAGACTGGTTCTCGCACACTGCATGGTCCTGTGGAGCAGTTGGTTAGCTCGCCACCCTGTCAAGGTGGAGGTCGCGGGTTCAAGTCCCGTCAGGATCGCTGAGACCGGAAACGGTTTCGTGGCTGGGTAGCTCAGTTGGTACGAGCGATCGCCTGAAAAGCGATAGGTCGCCGGTTCGACCCCGGCCCCAGCCACAAAAGGAAGGCCCCGTCCCCCGGACGGGGCCTTCTGCTTTACCCCTCCTCCGCCGCCCCCGCCCCGGCGCGGGCGGCGCGGCGCCGGCGCACCAGGGCCACGGCGAGCGCGCCCGCGGCGACCGAGGCCAGCAGCGCCCAGTCCGGGACCGCCCCCGCGACCGCCTGGACCCGCTGCTCCACCGCGTACGAGTCGTCCACGTCCAGCAGCCCGGGAAGGGCGCTCGCCCCGTCGTACGCGAGGAACAGCGCGCCCAGGGCCACGAAGAACAGCCCGGACAGCAGCGAGGTGCTGTGCAGCTCCAGCCGGCCCGGCCGGAGCGGGCGCCCGCGCAGCCAGCGCCGCCGCCCGAGGTCGAAGCGCTCCCACAGCAGGGCCAGCACGAACAGCGGTACGGCCATCCCCAGCGCGTACACCGCCAGCAGCAGCCCGCCGTAGACCGGGCTGGCGCCGACCGCGGCCACCGTCAGGACGCTGCCCAGGATCGGGCCGGCGCAGAACCCGGCCAGCCCGTACACCGCGCCCAGCGCGTACACCGACACGGCGGTCGTCGGCCGGATCCGGCCCGACAGCTCCGAGATCCGCCGCGGGGCGAAGCCCAGGCCCAGGATCTGCACGACCCCGAGGGCGATGATCAGCCAGCCGCCGGCCAGCACGAGGGCGTCGCGGTGGCCGTGGAAGAACCGCCCCGCGGTCGAGGAGGCCGCGCCCAGCGGGACGAGGGTGGTGGCGAGACCCGCGTAGAAGATCCCGGTCCGGGCCAGCAGCCGGCTGCGGGAGTCGATCGAGTACGCGAAGAAGGCCGGCAGCAGCAGTGCGCTGCACGGGCTGAGCAGGGCGAGGAGGCCGCCCAGGAGGGCGGCCGCATAGCCGATCCCGGTCACCGCGCGGCCCCGGCGCCGGTGCCGCCGCCCGAGCCGGCCCCCGCTGCGGCTTTGGCCGTGGCCTTGGCCTGCTCGATGGCCGCGGCGAAGGCGGCCTGCGGCTGGGCCCCGGCGATCGGGCGGCCGTTGACCAGGAAGGACGGGGTGGAGCTCACCCCGATGCCGTAGCCCTCCTCCTGGTCCTTCCGCAGCGCGGCCGCGGCGCCCTCGCCGGCCATGTCCTGCCGGAAGCGCTCCAGGTCCGGGACCCCGGCCTCGCGGGCGAGCTCCAGCAGCCGCGCCTCGCCGAAGCCCTTCTCCTTGGCGCCCTGGGCGTAGGCGGCGGCGTGGAACTCCCGGAAGCGGTCCTGCTGCCCGGCGGCCCAGGCGGCCTTGGCCGCGGCCTCGGACTCGGCGCCGAAGATCGGGAAGTTCCGCCACTCGATCCGCAGGGTGCCCTCCTCGACGTACTTCGCGATCAGTGCGGGCTCGGTGTCACGGGTGAACTTGCCGCAGTAGCCGCACTTGAAGTCGGAGTACTCGATCAGCACGACGGGCGCGTCGGCACGGCCCACGGCCAGCTTGTCGCCGGCCTCGCGCCGGGCGAGGCCGGCCAGGCCGGCGTGGGTGTCGGAGCCCGCGGACCGGGGCTGCGAGGCGGAGGCCCCCCGGTCGGCCCGGTCGGCGCGCTCGGCGGGCTTGGTGGCCTGCCAGGAGGCGAGCCCGAGGGCGACGGAGGCTGCGGCGACGGCGGCCGCGATCAGCAGCGGCTTACGCCGGGAGGCACGGGCGGACGAGGACGAGGAGGGTGAAGAGGGCATGCGGATGCTCCAAAGCTGCGAAGTAGAGGATGAGGAGGAAAGCGGACGCCATGGCCGGCGGCCGGCCCTCCTACACCCGCATCACCGACAGCTCCACCGGGCCGGGCGCCGGCCGGTCGGGCCCGCGTACACAGGCCAGCGCGCGGGGAAGCGCGCAGGGGGCCCAGCCCCCGCGGGGCGCCGTCCGGCTCCCGGCCGCGACGCCGTGCTCCGTGGGGCCGCCGGCCCGCGCCGGCACCGCCGGATCCCGCTCGGGCCCCGCCGGCCCGGGCCCGCACTGCGGCGCCCCCCGGTCGGCAGCCTGCACCACCGCGGCCCCCTGGACCGCCGCCGCAGCGTCGGGGCCCGCCTGGACCCCCACGGACGTACGGGCTCCGGCAGCGCCCACCGAGCCGGCCGCTCCCGACGGGGACCCCGCACCCGCGGCCGCGCACAGCAGCACCAGCAGGGCCCCGGCCAGCAGGCACCACACACCGCGGCGCGGGCTGCTCGGCATGGGCGGGACCTCTCACGGAAAGGCGTCGGGGGACTCGTCCCGAAATGTTACGGGTCCGCCTGACAAATGCGTTCGCCACCCGGAGGGAGCAGGTGAGATCCTCAAGCAGGTATGTCTACTTCCTTCGCCGCCCTGCAGACGCTTCTCGGTGAGATCTCCCTCCGCGACGCGCACCGCCTCGGCCGCCGCCTCGAAGGCGCCCGCCGCATCCGCAAGCCAGAGGCCAAGCAGGCCGTGCTCGACGAGATCGCCGCGGAGGCCGAGAAGGCCGCCGCGCGGCTGGCCGGGCGTGCCTCGCGAATGCCCGAGGTCACGTATCCCGAGTCCCTGCCCGTCAGCCAGAAGAAGGACGAGATCGCCGAGGCGATACGCGACCACCAGGTCGTGATCGTCGCCGGTGAGACCGGTTCCGGCAAGACCACGCAGATCCCCAAGATCTGCATGGAGCTCGGCCGCGGCGTCCGCGGCATGATCGGGCACACGCAGCCCCGCCGGATCGCCGCCCGCACCGTCGCGGAGCGGATCGCCGAGGAGCTGAAGTCCGAGATCGGCCAGACCGTCGGCTGGAAGGTCCGCTTCACCGACCAGGTGGACCCGGACGCCACCTTCGTGAAGCTGATGACCGACGGCATCCTGCTCGCCGAGATCCAGACGGACCGCGAGCTGCGCGCCTACGACACGATCATCATCGACGAGGCGCACGAGCGGTCCCTGAACATCGACTTCCTGCTGGGCTACCTGTCCCAGCTGCTGCCGAAGCGCCCCGACCTCAAGGTCGTGATCACCTCGGCGACCATCGACCCGGAGCGCTTCTCCCGCCACTTCGGCGACGCCCCGATCGTCGAGGTCAGCGGGCGTACGTACCCGGTGGAGGTCCGCTACCGGCCTCTGCTGGAAGAGGATTCCGAGGAGAGCGACCGCGACCAGATCACCGCGATCTGCGACGCCGTGGACGAGCTCCAGGCCGAAGGGCCGGGCGACATCCTGGTCTTCCTCTCCGGCGAGCGCGAGATCCGCGACACCGCCGACGCGCTCATCAAGAAGAAGCTCCGCTTCACCGAGGTCCTGCCGCTCTACGCCCGCCTCTCGCACGCCGAGCAGCACCGCGTCTTCCAGCAGCACACCGGCCGCCGGATCGTCCTCGCCACGAACGTCGCCGAGACCTCGCTGACCGTCCCCGGCATCAAGTACGTGATCGACCCGGGCACCGCCCGCATCTCCCGCTACAGCCACCGCACCAAGGTCCAGCGCCTGCCCATCGAGCGGATCTCGCAGGCCAGCGCCAACCAGCGCAAGGGCCGCTGCGGCCGTACCAGCGACGGCATCTGCATCCGGCTGTACTCCGAGGACGACTTCGCCGGCCGCCCGGAGTTCACGGACGCCGAGATCCTGCGCACGAACCTCGCCTCCGTCATCCTGCAGATGACCGCGGCCGGCCTCGGCGAGATCGAGAAGTTCCCGTTCATCGACCCGCCGGACCACCGCAACATCCGCGACGGCGTCCAGCTCCTGCAGGAGCTCGGCGCGCTGGACCCCAAGGAGAAGGACGCCCGCAAGCGGCTGACCCCCATGGGCCGCCAGCTCTCGCAGCTCCCGGTGGACCCGCGGCTGGCCCGCATGGTCATCGAGGCGGACAAGAACAACTGCGTCCGCGAGGTCATGGTCATCGCGGCGGCCCTGTCGATCCAGGACCCGCGCGAGCGGCCCTCGGACAAGCAGACCCAGGCCGACCAGCACCACGCCCGCTTCAAGGACGAGACCAGCGACTTCCTGTCGTTCCTGAACCTGTGGCGCTACCTGCGCGAGCAGCAGAAGGAGCGCGGCTCGTCCTCGTTCCGCCGGATGTGCAAGCAGGAGTACCTGAACTTCCTGCGCATCCGGGAGTGGCAGGACATCTACTCGCAACTGCGCACGGTCGCCCGCGGCATGGGCATCCACGTGAACGAGGCGGACGCACCGGAGCAGCACGTCCACGTCTCGCTGCTGGCGGGCCTGCTGTCGCACATCGGCCTGAAGGACACCGACAAGAACGAGTACCTCGGCGCCCGCGGTGCGAAGTTCGCGGTCTTCCCGGGCTCGGCGCTGTTCAAGAAGCAGCCGAAGTTCGTGATGTCGGCGGAGCTGGTGGAGACCTCGCGGCTGTGGGCCCGGGTCAACGCCAAGGTGGAGCCCGAGTGGGTCGAGCCGCTGGCGCAGCACCTGATCAAGCGCACGTACAGCGAGCCGCACTGGGAGAAGGACCAGGCGGCGGTGATGGCGTACGAGAGGGTCACGCTGTACGGCGTGCCGATCGTCGCCCAGCGGAAGGTGAACTACGGGCGGATCGACCCCGAGGTCTCCCGCGAGCTGTTCATCCGCAACGCGCTCGTCGAGGGCGACTGGCGCACCCACCACAAGTTCTACGCCGACAACCGCAAGCTCCTCACCGAGGTGGAGGAGCTGGAGAACCGGGCGCGGCGCCGCGACATCGTCGTCGACGACGAGACCCTGTTCGACTTCTACGACCAGCGGATCCCCGAGCACGTGGTGTCCGGGGCGCACTTCGACTCCTGGTGGAAGCACAAGCGGCGCGAGGAGCCCGAGCTCCTCGACTTCGAGCGCGAGATGCTGCTGACCGAGAAGGCGGCCGGGGTCACGAAGGCGGACTACCCGGACTCCTGGCGGCAGGGGCAGCTGAAGTTCCGGGTGACCTACCAGTTCGAGCCGGGCGCGGATGCGGACGGCGTGACGGTCCACATCCCGCTGCAGGTGCTGAACCAGGTCACCGGCGAGGGCTTCGACTGGCAGATCCCGGGCCTGCGCGAGGAGGTCGTCACGGAGCTGATCCGGTCACTGCCGAAGCCGATCCGCCGGCACTACGTGCCCGCGCCGAACTACGCGGCCCGCTTCCTGGACACGGCGGTCCCGCTGCAGGAGCCGCTGCCGGTCACCCTGGCGCGGGAACTGCACCGGATGGTCGGGGTGCCGGTCACGGCCGACGACTTCGACACGGCCCGCATCCCCGAGCACCTGAAGATCACCTTCCGGATCGTCGACGAGCGCCGCCGCAAGATCGCCGAGGACAAGGACCTGGAGGCCCTGCGCCTGCAGCTCAAGCCGAAGGCCCGCCAGGCGCTGTCCAAGGCCGCCGCGGCCACCGCCGAGCGGGCGGGCGGCGCGTCGGTGGAGCGCTCCGGCCTCACGGACTGGACCATCGGCACGCTGGAGAAGGTGTTCGAGACCCGGCGCGCGGGCCAGCCCGTGAAGGCGTACCCGGCGCTGGTGGACGAGGGCGCGAGCGTCGCCGTCCGGCTCTTCGACACCGAGGCCGAGCAGCAGCAGGCGATGTGGCTGGGCACCCGCAGGCTCATCCTGCTCAACATCCCGGTCAACGCGGCGAAGTTCGCCTCCGACCAGCTGAACAACCAGCAGAAGCTGGCCCTGTCGCGCACTCCGCACGGCTCCGTCCAGGCGCTGTTCGACGACTGCGCGACGGCGGCGACCGACAAGCTCATCGCCGACCACGGCGGTCCGGCCTGGGACGAGGCGGGCTTCCGGAGGCTGTACGAGGCCGTGCGCGCCGACCTGGTGGACACGACCGTGCGCACCGTCGGGCAGGTACAGCAGGTGCTGGCCGCGTGGCAGGCCTGTGAGCGGCGTCTGAAGGCCACGCAGAGCCTGGCCCTGGTGGCGAACCTCCAGGACGTCAGGGCGCAGCTGGCGGCCCTCATGCCGGCCGGCTTCGTGACGCGGACGGGCCTGCGCCGGCTGCCCGACCTGATGCGCTACCTGGTGGCGGCGGACCGGCGGCTCCAGCAGATGCCGACGGCCGTCCAGCGCGACACCACGCGCATGGAGAAGGTCCACGAGATGCAGGACGAGTACGCCTGGCTGCTGGAGCAGCTGCCGAAGGGCCGGCCGGTCCCGGAGGCGGTCACCGAGATCCGCTGGATGATCGAGGAGCTCCGGGTCAGCTACTTCGCGCACGCGCTCGGGACGGCGTACCCGATCTCCGACAAGCGGATCGTGAAGGCGGTGGACGCGGCTGCGCCGTGACCGGCGCCGTGACCTCGGCCGACCCGGCGGCGTCCGGTTCGACCGCACCCCTGAAACTGCTGTACAGTCTGATGCGCAGCCACGCGAAATCGGCTGCACATCGAGGTCCTGTGGAGCAGTTGGTTAGCTCGCCACCCTGTCAAGGTGGAGGTCGCGGGTTCAAGTCCCGTCAGGATCGCAATCACAGCAGGGCCCGCATCCCAGGATGCGGGCCCTGCTGCATGTGCGGGCCTGCGCGGGCCCGTGCCTGCCCCGGCGAGTCACCCGTTTGACTCACCCATGTGGCGGAACGGTCGCATCCGCAAAATCCCCCGTCCGCATGAGCGCACCCTGTGACGGGAGTCACCACACGAGTTTTTGGGACGAGCGCATTTATCGCACCCATACGCGTGCTCGATTTAATATGTGCAATGGCACCCCACCCGCCGATGCACCCTGTCGGCGCGATTCGGCCCCGACCCGGGCAAAAAAAGATCGCGCTGGACCCGGCGGAGTCCAGCGCGATCGAACGGCCGGGAACCTGTTGGGGCAGGTCCGGCCGCATGAAGCCAGTGGGTTTCATCGGATTGGGGGATCCGATGCAGTCCCGGTCAAGCGATAAAACAGGGGTGCTGTGCGCGACCTCAGGCCTCGCTGCGCTGCTGCGGAATTCCCGCGAGCAGGGCGCGAACCTCGGCCTCGCGGTAACGGCGGTGCCCACCCAGCGTGCGGATGGACGTGAGCTTGCCGGCCTTGGCCCAGCGGGTCACCGTCTTCGGGTCCACGCGGAACATCGTGGCAACCTCAGCCGGGGTCAGCAGCGGCTCGGCATCAGGGGTGCGAGCGGTCATGAGCGGCCTCCTCGGGAGAACCGAACCATCTCGGTTCTTTCCTCTAAATTCTGCACCTTGGCCCGCGTTGCCCGAAATGGACATACGCGGGCCGAGTCGGTTATAGGACGAACGGCTTGTCCTCGGCACTACAACTACACCATCCGTCCAGCCTTGACGGCCAAACCGACGGAATTGCCCTCCGAGGTGTTCATCAGCGGCGGAAGCCGATGGACCGCCCTATAACGGACAGTCACCCCACTGTAACGATCAGTCACAGAGCGATCAGGAGTCCTCAGACCCCCCGTAGCGTGCAATGCCGAGCATTCCGCCCTTAGTTGGGCGGAAGGAACCCTCCCCGGACTCCTTGTCCTATTTTGGCACGAGGGTAGGGGAACGGCGCAAGGGTGTGTTTAGTGCAGTCCGTCACGCTTGGGCCAATGGCCCGTATCGGGACGTAGGTCCCGGTCCTAAGGCCCCCGACGAGACCCCGACCGGCTGTTTCTACCCGATCGGCCGATGGGTGCGATAGATCCGGCATGAGATCGGCACACCATTTCCGCATCCCGCGCCCGTATCGCACCCGTATCGCGCGCCCCCACCGCGCGCCCCCTCAGTTGGCGAACAGCCGCTCCCGGACCTCCCGCCAGTGCTCCGACAGCTCCTCGTACGCCTCCGCCGCCGCGACCTCGTCACCGGAGCGCAGCGCCGCGAGCCCCACCGCCACGTCCCGGGCCGAGCGGTCGGCCGCCAGCCGGTCCCCCGGCAGCGCGTGCACCAGACCGCCGTAGTCCAGCTCGACCATGGAGCGCGGGTGGAACTCCTCCAGCCAGCTGCCGACCTCCACCAGGGCGTCCGCGAACCCCTCGTACCCCTCCGCCTCCCGCAGCGTCCGCAGCCCCCGCGCGAGGCGCCGCCGGGCCTGCACCATCGGCGTCCGGTAGCGCAGCCGCTCGCCCGGCACGTACTCCCGCTCGTCGTCGGCCACCAGCACGAACCAGCGCAGTGGCACCTGCCACACCGCGGTGCGGATCCACGGCCGCGCGTCCGGGTTCCGCTCGCGCCAGCGCTCGTACTCCTCGGCCGCCCGCTGCCGCGCCGACGGCGGGAGCGCCGCGTCCAGCACCGGCTGCGGGAACTCCTCCACGAGCTCCTTGAGCGCCAGCCAGCCGCGCAGCCGGGTCCGCCACGGGCAGACCAGCAGCACCCCGTCCACGTGTGCGGTGAACGCGTCCGCGCTCTCGTGCACCGGCACCCCGACCACCGGCACCCGCACCAAGTCCGCCAGCGAGCGGCGCAGTTCGTCCTGGGCCGTCGGCACCACCGCGCGCCGGGCGTACGAGGCCCAGTGCGTGCGCTCCGGCTCCGCGAAGGCCGCCAGCGGCTCGTAGACGCGCAGGTAGGAGGCGTACGGGACGGTCGGCGCCGAGCGCGCGGACGGCAGCCCGGTCTCGGAGGATTCACTCACGCCCTTCGTACTCCCCCGCCCCGCACGCGCCTACTCCGCCCCGCGCACGCCCGCCCCGGCGGCCGGCTGCTTGCGCCCCTGACTGCCGGGTAGGTACTCCCCGAGTGTTCCGATCTCTGGACAGGTCGAGTGCGCGGGCCCTTCAGGTCTTACTCTGCTCCCAGCACGCCCTCCCCCACCCGCAGGGCGGGCGTCTTTCCGCCGCATCTCTTCCATGGGAGTCACCACCGTGACCGAAATGACCGACGGCGTCCTGCACACCCTGTTCCGCACGGAACAGGGCGGCCACGAGCAAGTCGTGCTGTGCCAGGACCGAGCCACTGGCCTGAAGGCCGTCATCGCCATCCACTCCACCGCCCTGGGCCCCGCCCTCGGCGGCACGCGCTTCCACGCGTACGCCTCCGACGAGGAGGCCGTCCAGGACGCGCTGAACCTGTCGCGCGGCATGTCCTACAAGAACGCCATGGCCGGCCTCGGCCTCGGCGGCGGCAAGGCCGTCATCATCGGCGACCCGGACGTCATCAAGAGCGAGGAACTGCTGCTGGCCTACGGCCGGTTCGTGGAGTCCCTCGGCGGCCGCTACGTGACGGCCTGCGACGTCGGCACGTACGTGGCGGACATGGACGTCGTCGCCCGCGAGACCCGGTGGGCCACCGGCCGCTCCCCCGAGAACGGCGGCGCCGGCGACTCCTCCGTGCTCACCGCCTTCGGCGTCTTCCAGGGCATGCGGGCCTCCGCCCAGTACCTGTGGGGCGACCCGACCCTGCGCGGCCGCAAGGTCGGCGTGGCGGGCGTCGGCAAGGTCGGCCACTACCTGGTCGAGCACCTCCTGGAGGACGGCGCCGAGGTCGTCATCACGGACGTCCGCGAGGAGTCCGTGCGCCGCATCCTCGACAAGCACCCGCAGGTCACCGCCGTCGCCGACACCGACGCGCTGATCCGCGCGGAGTCCGTCGGGGGGCTCGACATCTACGCCCCCTGCGCACTCGGCGGCGCCCTGAACGACGACACCGTGCCCGCCCTCACCGCGCAGATCGTCTGCGGCGCGGCGAACAACCAGCTCGCGCACCCGGGCATCGAGAAGGACCTCGCGGACCGCGGCATCCTGTACGCGCCCGACTACGTGGTCAACGCGGGCGGCGTCATCCAGGTCGCCGACGAGCTGCACGGCTTCGACTTCGACCGGTGCAAGGCCAAGGCCACGAAGATCTTCGACACCACGCTCGAAATCTTTGCCCGTGCGAAGGCCGACGGCATTCCGCCGGCCGCGGCGGCCGACCGGATCGCCGAGCAGCGGATGGCCGACGGCCGCGCCGCGAAGGCGGCGGCGGCCTCCTGACGGCGGCCCCGACGGCCCCGCGGCACCTGCCGTGTGCGCCCGCCGGGGTGCGGCGAGACGGAACTCACTGCACTTCGGCGGGTCGTCCGCCAGGAAAGAGTTAAAATCGCAGCTGACCAGCGAGGACGGGGCGCCTCGATGGTCCTGCACCGAGGCGCGTCATGCGGGCGGCGTACCGTATGGCCCCGGAAGCAGGTACCGTTAAACCCCTACGGACGGTCTCTCCACGGAGAGCCCGCTCCGAACCATGAACGCGTGTCAGACTCTGGGGCCGTCGAGCCCCGTCACCGAGGGGGTCGAGCCATGGGGCGCGGCCGGGCCAAGGCCAAGCAGACAAAGGTCGCCCGCCAGCTGAAGTACAACAGCGGCGGGACTGACCTCTCGCGTCTGGCCAATGAGCTGGGCGCATCGCCGACGGCGCCGCTGCTGCCTGTCAGCGAGCCGGTCGACGTCGATGACGAGCTGGACGAGGACGACCCGTACGCCAAGTACGCGGAGCTGTACAACAGCGATGACGACGAGGACGAGGACGACGAGTCCGGCCCGTCGGCACAGCAGCGCCGCGGCGCTTGACTGACGCTGTCACGTCCGCAGCACGCAGGTGGTACAGCGTGACCACCATCGGCTGAGCAGCACAGAGCAACACGGCAGACACACGAAACCCGGTCCAGGGCCACGCCCCGGACCGGGTTTCCGTGCTGTCTCAGCTCGCGTACGAGCCGGTCAGGGCCGCACCCTCGGTGTGCTCGCCGCGCTCGGTGATCTCGCCGGCCACCCAGGCGTCGACACCCCGGTCGGCCAGCGCTGTCAGGGCCACCTCGACCGACTCCTGCGGGACCACGGCCATCATGCCGACGCCCATGTTCAGGGTCTTCTCCAGCTCCAGCTGCTCCACCTGGCCGGCCTTGCCGACGAGGTCGAAGACCGCCCCCGGCGTCCAGGTCGAACGGTCGACCGTGGCGTGCAGGTGGTCCGGGACGACCCGGGCCAGGTTCGCCGCGAGGCCGCCGCCGGTGATGTGCGAGTAGGCGTGCACCTCGGCCGTCCGGGTGAGGGCCAGGCAGTCCAGCGAGTAGATCTTGGTCGGCTCCAGCAGCTCCTCGCCGAGGGTCCGGCCGAGCTCCTCCACGTGCTGGTCGAGGGACATCCCCGCCCGGTCGAAGAGCACGTGGCGAACCAGCGAGTACCCGTTCGAGTGAAGACCGGAGGACGCCATCGCGATGACCGCGTCCCCCGTACGGATGCGATCCGCGCCGAGCAGGCGGTCGTACTCGACGACGCCCGTGCCGGCGCCCGCCACGTCGAAGTCGTCCGGGCCGAGCAGGCCCGGGTGCTCGGCGGTCTCGCCGCCGACCAGGGCGCAGCCGGCCAGGACGCAACCCTCGGCGATGCCCTTGACGATCGCGGCGACGCGCTCCGGGTGGACCTTGCCCACGCAGATGTAGTCGGTCATGAAGAGCGGCTCGGCACCGCAGACCACGATGTCGTCCATGACCATGGCGACCAGGTCGTGGCCGATGGTGTCGTACACGCCCATCTGGCGGGCGATGTCCACCTTGGTGCCGACGCCGTCCGTGGCCGAGGCCAGCAGGGGGCGCTCGTAGCGCTTGAGGGCGGAGGCGTCGAAGAGGCCGGCGAAGCCGCCGAGGCCGCCGAGGACCTCGGGGCGCTGCGTCTTCTTCACCCACTCCTTCATCAGCTCGACGGCGCGGTCGCCCGCTTCGATGTCGACGCCGGCGGCTGCGTAGCTGGCACCGGTGGTCTTCTCTGTCATGACAGGCGAGAGCTTTCGTGTCGTTGCTGCGTGTGGTGCCGGGCCCTGGGAGAAGCCTCAAAGACAGGGCCCGGCGCAGGTTGAGCGGGCTGCGGCGCTACGGGCGGCGCAGTGCGTCGGCGGCGTCGGCGCCGCCGGCCAGCTCGGTCTCCAGGAGCTGCTTGCCCAGCAGCTGCGGGTCGGGCAGCTCCATGGGGTACTCGCCGTCGAAGCACGCGCGGCAGAGGTTCGGCTTCTGGATGGTCGTCGCCTCGATCATCGAGTCGAGCGAGATGTACGCGAGGGAGTCCGCACCCAGGGAGGTGCCGATCTCCTCGACGCTCATGCCGTTGGCGATCAGCTCGGCCCGGGTGGCGAAGTCGATGCCGAAGAAGCACGGCCACTTCACCGGCGGCGAGGAGATCCGGATGTGGACCTCGGCCGCACCGGCCTCACGGAGCATGCGGACCAGCGCGCGCTGGGTGTTGCCGCGGACGATCGAGTCGTCGACGACCACCAGGCGCTTGCCCCGGATGACTTCCTTGAGGGGGTTGAGCTTGAGGCGGATGCCCAGCTGGCGGATGGTCTGCGAGGGCTGGATGAAGGTCCGGCCGACGTAGGCGTTCTTGACCAGGCCGGAGCCGTACGGGATCCCGCTCTCCTCGGCGTAGCCGACGGCGGCGGGCGTGCCCGATTCCGGCGTCGCTATGACGAGGTCGGCGTCGACCGGGGCTTCCTTGGCCAGACGGCGGCCCATCTCGACGCGCGAGAGGTAGACGTTCCGGCCGGCGATGTCGGTGTCCGGGCGCGCCAGGTAGACGTACTCGAAGACACAGCCCTTGGGCTTCGCTTCTGCGAAGCGCGAGGTGCGCAGGCCGTGCTCGTCGATCGCGATGAGCTCGCCCGGCTCGACCTCGCGGACGAAGCTGGCGCCCACGATGTCGAGGGCGGCGGTCTCGCTCGCGACCACCCAGCCGCGCTCCAGGCGGCCGAGGACCAGCGGGCGGATGCCCTGCGGGTCACGGGCGGTGTAGAGGGTGCCCTCGTCCATGAAGACGAGGGAGAAGGCGCCCTTGACCTGCGGGAGGACCTTGGCGGCCGACTCCTCGATGGTCAGGGGCTTGCCGTCGTCGTCCGTCTGGCCGGCCAGCAGGGCGGTGACCAGGTCGGTGTCGTTGGTGGCCGCCACCTGGGTGGCGCGGCCGTCCTGACGGGGGAGGTCAGCGACCATCTCGGCAAGCTCGGCGGTGTTCACCAGGTTGCCGTTGTGGCCCAGGGCAATGGAGCCGTGGGCGGTCGCGCGGAAGGTGGGCTGAGCGTTCTCCCAGACGGAGGCTCCGGTGGTCGAGTAGCGGGCGTGACCGACCGCGATATGACCCTGGAGCGAGCCGAGAGAGGTTTCGTCGAAGACCTGGGAAACGAGGCCCATGTCCTTGAAGACGAGGATCTGGGAACCGTTGCTCACAGCGATACCCGCGGACTCCTGTCCACGGTGCTGCAGCGCATACAGTCCGAAGTAGGTGAGCTTGGCGACCTCTTCACCCGGAGCCCAGACACCGAAGACGCCGCAAGCGTCCTGGGGGCCCTTTTCGCCGGGGAGCAGGTCGTGGTTGAGTCGTCCATCACCACGAGGCACGCCATCGAGTGTAGGCGAGATCGACCACTGGTCCGAATTGGGGACCGCCCGGGAAAGTCACAGTGCGGACAGTCGGGTAACCCCTGCGGAGGGTGACCGTCTCGAAATCCGGAATGCGCAGGTTGACAGCCTGCGGGGGCTGCGGACAGGCTTCCGCTCCATGCAGCCTCTCGGTGACCGAGCCGTCACCCTCGTCGAGCGCCGGCACGTGGACCTGGTCCGTGTCGCGAGCGCCATCTGTCGCTGTTCCGCGTAGTCACGCGCTCCCGCCTGCTTTTCCTCGGCTTTCCCCTTTTCTGCCGTTCTTCCCTTTCCTGTTCCTGCTGCTGCCCGCCCGGGCAGCAGCCGCCCCGCCCTGCCGTGCCGTGCGCCGTCCCGCGCCGCCCGGGGCCGGACGGCCGTCCCCGGGCGGGTCGGCAGGCCGTGCCCTGGAGTACTCGTGACCTCGTACGAACACCGGCCCCCGCTGTCCCGGCGCGCCTTCGGCGGTGCCGTCGGGGCCGGCGCCGCCGCCGCGGCCGTCGGCTCGGCAGCCGCCGCGGGCCCGGCCCACGCGGCCCCGCAGCCGGCGCCCTCGGGCCCGGAAGCCGCACCCGCCGAGCGGGAGTTCCGCGCCGCTCGCGGCCGGCACTCCCGGCGGCCCAACATCCTGTTCATCCTGGGCGACGACCTCGGCTGGGCCGACCTGTCCTCGTACGGCTCCCCGCACATCAGGACGCCGAACCTGGACCGCCTCGCCGGCCAGGGCGTCCGCTTCACCGACGCCTACTCGGGCTCGGCGACCTGCTCGCCGACCCGGTTCAGCCTGTACACCGGCCGCTACCCGGGCCGCACCAAGGGCGGGCTGGCCGAGCCCATCGCCGACAAGTCCGCCGGGCTGGAGCCCACGCACCCGACGCTGGCCT
The DNA here is from genome assembly GCF_040636955.1 of Streptomyces sp. NPDC032472. Taxonomy (NCBI): domain Bacteria; kingdom Bacillati; phylum Actinomycetota; class Actinomycetes; order Kitasatosporales; family Streptomycetaceae; genus Streptomyces; species Streptomyces sp. NPDC032472. The sequence continues at coordinate 98,891 of NZ_JBEZVK010000012.1, read as the reverse complement.
CGCTGCTGCGCGACTCCGGCTACGCGACCGCGCTGATCGGCAAGTGGCACTGCGGCTACCTGCCGGACTACAGCCCGACCCGGTCCGGCTGGGACGAGTTCTTCGGCAACTTCGGCGGGGCCCTGGAGTACTACTCCAAGCTGGGCCTGGGCGGCGAGTACGACCTCTACGAGGGCGACGCCGCGTACAAGGACCTGCGCTACTACACCCGGATCCTGACCGAGCGGGCCTCCGAGTACGTGGCCCGCGACCACGGCGGCAGGCCGTGGCTGCTGAACCTCAACTTCACCACCCCGCACTGGCCGTGGATCGCCGAAGGCGACACCGCGGCGAGCGCCGAGGTCGAGCGCCGGATCAAGGCCGGCGACGCGCGGGCCCTGTGGCACCAGGACGGCGGCTCCGTCGGGAAGTACAAGCAGATGGTCGAGGACCTCGACCGCTCGGTCGGCGCGGTGCTGGACGCGCTGCGCCGCTCCGGGCAGGAGCAGGACACCCTGGTGTTCTTCTCCAGCGACAACGGGGGCGAGCGGTTCTCGTACACCTGGCCGCTGTCGGGGAACAAGGCGTCCCTGCAGGAGGGCGGCATCCGCGTGCCGAACATCGTGCGCTGGCCGGCCCGGATCGACGGCGGGCAGGTCAGCCGGGTCCCGGTCTTCACCCCGGACTGGACGGCGACGCTGCTGGAGCTCGCCGGGACCCGCCCGCACGCGGCCTACCCGCTGGACGGGGTCAGCCTGGCCGGTTACCTGCTGCGCGGCGAGCAGCCGGCCGAGCGGGACCTGTTCTGGCGGGTGCGCGGGGAGCGGGCCCTGCGGCGCGGGAACTGGAAGTACTACCGCGGCAAGACCGGCCGGGACCAGCTGTTCGACCTGGCCGCGGACGCCCGGGAACAGGCCGACCGGGCCGCTCTGGAGCCGGGGCGGCTGGCCGAGCTGCGCAGGGCCTGGGAGGCGACGGACGCCGGCCTGCTGCCGTACCCGGCCTGACCGCCGGGCCGGGCGCGGGCCCGGGCCGGGACCCCTGACCGGACCCCCGACCTGTGTCCACACCCTGTGGACGGGTGTTCATTCGGCGGCGGAGGCGGCTTGGGCGGTCAGGCCGCGGCCGTCCGCCGCGGTCAGGGTGAGGATGTCGGCCTGGATCCGCCAGGTGAGCGGGCCGCCGGCGAACAGCTCGGTCAGGGTGCGCTCCAGGTCGCCCACCGGGCCGGTGCAGGCCATCCGGGTGGTGACCAGCGGCCCGAAGGTGAGCGTGGAGCCCTCGACGGTGACCGGGGCGCTGAACCGGTTGCAGCCGAGGGTGCCGCTCGCGGTGGAGTCGGCTCCGAGGGTGAACACCGCCTTGCGGTCCGCCCCGGCCGGGAGGGAGGAGACGTCGCCGCTGATCAGCCCGGTCACCGTCCATGCGGTGGCGGTGAGCGGGGCATCGGGCGTCGGCGGCTGCGCGACGAGGTCGAGGGTGCTGCCGTCGGAGGCCTTCAGCACGAGGTGGCCGGCGGTGGTGCGGTGGACCTCCAGGCGGCCGCGGAAGAGTTTGGCGAAGGCCGTCTCGAAGGCCATGTCCTTGCAGGCCATCGCGGTGGTGGCGCCGGGGGTGACGGTGATGGTGGACCGCTCCGGGCCCGTTCCGTAGACCACGGTGGCGCCGAAGCCGTTGCAGCCGTAGACCCCGCCGGCCTTGGCCCGGTGCGGGTCCGTACCGGGCTCGACGTCCAGGCGGGCGGATGGCGGTGCGGTCAGGGTCTTCCCGTCCGCGGTGAGGCTGTGGACGGACCAGGAGCCCTCGAAGGCCGGGTCCTGGGGGGTGCCGGAGGGGCCGGAGCCCTCGGCGCAGGCGGTCGTGGCGGCGGCGAGCGCGAGGACGGCGGCCAAGGCTGCCGGGAGGTGCCGGTGAGTGGGCATGCCCCTGGGACGGACGGCGGACCGCGGCGGTTCCCCCGGCTCACCCGTGCGGTCGGGCCATTCGTCCCGTCAGCTCATCACCGGCAGCAGCGCCGCCAGGTCGGCCCGCTCGCCGCTGGCCCTGACCTGCGCGTCCGCGAGGGCCGAGGCCCAGTCCGTACGGCCGGTGGCCAGCCGGACCCAGGTCAGCGGGTCGGTCTCCACCACGTTCGGCGGGGTCCCGCGGGTGTGCCGGGGGCCCTCGATGCACTGGACCACCGCGAACGGCGGGATGCGGACCTCCACCGAGCCGCCCGGCGCCTTGAGCGCCAGGGCGTCGGCGAGGAGCCGGGTGCACGCCGCCAGGGCCTGCCGCTCGATCGGGACGTCCGTTCCGGCGGCCCGGTTGAGGTCGTCGGTGTGGACCACCAGCTCCACCGTCCGGGTGACGAGGAAATCGGCCAGGGTCATGTCCCCGACCCACAGGTCCAGCACCCGGCTGCCCGGGTTCGCGGCCAGCGCCTTCTCCATCCGCGCGCCGACCCTCTCGAACAGCTCGGGCAGCGGGGCGCCCTCCAGGGTCTCCTTGGCGGCCTCCGCGATCTTCCCCGCGAGCGAGGCGGTGGCGAAGGGCCACTCCACGGCCGCCAGCTCGGGCACGGCCGCCGGCGGGCGGGCGAGCCCCGCGGCGAGGGAGTCGGCGATCCACGCGAGGTGCGCGGCCAGGTCGGCCACGGTCCAGTCGCCGAGCCCGCTGCCGCGTCCGAGCTGTTCGGGGGTCAGTTCCCGGACGGCTTCGGTGAGGTGGCCGAACTGCGCGGTGACGGCCGCACGGATCTTCGCGGCGTCGTAGCTGCGCGGCTTCTTCTTGGCAGGCGGCATGACCCGACCCTACTGGGGGAGAGTGACGCCGGTGCAGTCGTGGCGCCGCGCGCTGTCCTCGACGTACGCCCTGAACACCTCCGCCCTGCGGTCCCGGACGACATGGAAGTCGTACTCGAACGGCACGTGCATCGTGAAGACGGCAGGTCGGCCGTGGCAGGTGGCCGTGGCGTACGTGAGTTCGCCCTTGGTGCCCGCCATGCCCGTCACGACGGGTTCGGGCAGCCCGCCCGCCCTGATGCCGAGGGAGCCCGCGTCCTCCCCGAGGTAGGTATGGGTGGCGATCCACCAGGGGCGGTGGGTGAGGACCTCCTGGAGCCTGACGTACTCCCACTCGCGCTCCGGCCGCTGCGCGTAGATGCGGCGCACCTCCTCGGGACCGACGGCGAGGAGGCAGACCTCCTCGCGGGCCGCGGCGGCCGGCGGCGTGCCGAGGGCCCGGTCCGGGAGCGGGCCGCGCTCCGCGGTGCGCAGGTGGGCCCCGTACCAGGCGCAGGCGTCGGTCCGGCCGTCCACCGCCCCGAGCCGGGTCTCCGGGACGGGCAGGGCGTCGGGCAGCTCGGGGAGCCGGGTCTCGCAGCCCACCTCGGCGGCGTGCGCCAGGGCGGCCGTACGCGCGATCGCGGCCAGAGCGAGCCGGTCGGCCGCCTTCAGGGGCTCCCCCGGGCCCGCCGCGGCGCGGGCCCGGACGGCGGTGGCGCCGGTGGCGGGCACCGGCTTCGCGCAGGCGGCGGTGATGACGACGTCCCGGCCGCCGTAGCCGCCGAGCGCGCCGTCGCCGATCGGTTGGCGCAGCGGAGCGACCGTCCGGGCGGTGAGGTCCCCGTCCGGCTTCGCGGAGGAGGCGAAGGGGTCGTCGGGATGCCGTTCGACCACGTTGTCCGGGGCACCCACGGGCAGGGCCCTGACGCTGAGCGCGAAGTGCCGCTCGCCCCGGGTCCCGCCGCGCGGCACCTCGTCGAAGGCGCAGGTCTCCGGACCGGGAACGGCCTCCAGGCGGTCGGCCCCGCCGCCCAGACGCAGTACGGCGCCGGGGTCGCGGACCAGGCCGTGGCAGGTCCGGGTGATCAGCGTGCGGCTGGCCTCCCGCTCCTGACCGGTCTCGTACGTGTCGTACAGGGACCAGCCGCCGAAGACCAGGCCGCCGATCCCCGCGGCGAGCAGCAGCGCGTTGACCGTGTTCCGTGCCCGGCCCCGGTCGGGCAGCAGCCCGCCGCCGGCCTCCCCCATCGGCTCGAACATCCCCAACCCCCCGTATCAGTCGGTGTGTTGCTCCACTCGAACGCTAACAAGGGGCGAGCCCCCGGCCGGAGCGGGTCCGGACGGGGGCTCGACGGGGGTGGGGCCGCCGAGACGGGATCAGGCCAGCAGGGCCGGGATCGTCGCCTCGTGGGCCTCGCGGAGCTCGGCCAGCGGGATCGTGAACTCGCCCTGGACCTCGATCTCCTCGCCGTCCACCACGCCGATGCGGGTGGCGGGCAGACCGCGCGCACCGCACATGTCGGTGAAGCGGAGCTCCTCGCTGCGCGGGACGGCCACGATGGCGCGGCCCGCCGACTCGGAGAACAGGAAGGTGAAGGCGTCCAGGCCCTCGGGGACCACGATCCGGGCACCGTTGCCGCCGCGCAGGCAGGACTCGGTGAGGGCCTGGACCACGCCGCCGTCGGACAGGTCGTGCGCGGCGTCGACCATGCCGTCGCGGGAGGCGGCGATCAGGATCTCGGCGAGCAGCTTCTCGCGGCCCAGGTCCACCTTGGGCGGCATGCCGCCGAGGTGGTCGTGGACGACCTGCGACCAGGCCGAGCCGCCGAACTCCTCGGCGGTGTCGCCGAGCAGGTACAGCAGCTGGCCGGCCTCCGCGAACGCCATCGGCGTACGGCGGTTGACGTCGTCGATCACACCGAGGACCGCCACGACCGGGGTCGGGTGGATCGCGGTGTCACCGGTCTGGTTGTACAGCGAGACGTTGCCGCCGGTGACCGGGGTGCCCAGCTCCAGGCAGCCGTCGGCGAGACCGCGGGTGGCCTCGGCGAACTGCCACATGACGCCCGGGTCCTCCGGCGAGCCGAAGTTCAGGCAGTCGGAGATCGCGAGGGGCTTGGCGCCGGTCGCGGCGACGTTGCGGTACGCCTCGGCCAGGGCCAGCTGCGCGCCCGTGTACGGGTCGAGCTTCGCGTAGCGGCCGTTGCCGTCGGTCGCCATGGCGACGCCGAGGTTGGACTCCTCGTCGATGCGGACGATGCCGGCGTCCTCGGGCTGCGCCAGGACGGTGTTGCCCTGCACGAAGCGGTCGTACTGGTCGGTGACCCAGGACTTCGAGGCCTGGTTCGGGGACGAGACCAGCGCCAGGACCTGCGCGCGGAGCTCCTCGGAGGTCTGCGGGCGGGGCAGCTTGTTCGCGTCGTCGGCCTGGAGGGCGTCCTGCCAGTCCGGGCGGGCGTACGGGCGGTGGTAGACCGGGCCCTCGTGGGCGACGGTGCCCGGGGGCACGTCCACGATCTGCTCGCCGTGCCAGAAGATCTCCAGGCGCTCGCCGTCGGTCACCTCACCGATGACGGTGGCGATGACGTCCCACTTCTCGCAGATCTCCATGAAGCGGCCGACGTGCTGCGGCTCGACGATCGCGCACATGCGCTCCTGCGACTCGCTCATGAGGATCTCCTCGGGCGAGAGCGTCGCGTCGCGCAGCGGGACGGTGTCGAGCTCGACGCGCATGCCGCCGGAGCCGGCCGAGGCCAGCTCGGAGGTGGCGCAGGACAGGCCGGCGCCGCCGAGGTCCTGGATGCCCGCGACCAGCTTCTCCTTGAAGATCTCCAGGGTGCACTCGATGAGGAGCTTCTCCTGGAAGGGGTCGCCGACCTGGACGGCGGGGCGCTTGGTGGGCTTGGTGTCGTCGAAGGTCTCGGACGCGAGGACCGAGACGCCGCCGATGCCGTCGCCGCCGGTGCGGGCGCCGTAGAGGATGACCTTGTTGCCGGGGCCGGAGGCCTTGGCGAGGTGGATGTCCTCGTGCTTCATCACGCCGATGCAGCCGGCGTTGACCAGCGGGTTGCCCTGGTAGCAGGCGTCGAAGACGACCTCGCCGCCGATGTTGGGCAGGCCCAGGCAGTTGCCGTAGCCGCCGATGCCCGCGACGACGCCCGGCAGGACGCGCTTGGTGTCGGGGTGGTCGGCCGCGCCGAAGCGCAGCGGGTCCACGACGGCGACCGGGCGGGCGCCCATGGCGAGGATGTCGCGGACGATGCCGCCCACGCCGGTGGCCGCGCCCTGGTAGGGCTCGATGTACGAGGGGTGGTTGTGCGACTCGACCTTGAAGGTGACCGCGTAGCCCTGGCCGACGTCGACGACGCCGGCGTTCTCGCCGATGCCGACGAGCATGGCGTCGTTCTGGGGTGCCTTCTCGCCGAACTGCTTCAGGTGGACCTTGCTGCTCTTGTACGAGCAGTGCTCGGACCACATGACGGAGTACATGGCGAGCTCCGCGCCCGTGGGGCGGCGGCCCAGGATCTCGCGGATGCGCTGGTACTCGTCCTCCTTGAGGCCGAGTTCCTTCCAGGGCTGCGCCGAGTCGGGGGTCTCGGCGGCGTGCTTGACGGTGTCCAGAGTCATGCGCTTACCAGCTTCTTCAAGACCGAGGTGAAGAACGGCAGGCCGTCGGTGCGGCCCGTTCCGACCAGCGGGTCGACCGCGTGCTCGGGGTGCGGCATGAGGCCGACGACGTTGCCCGTGGCGTTGGTGATGCCGGCGATGTCGTTCAGCGAACCGTTCGGGTTGCCGTATCCATGAGCGGCTTCGCCGCGGGCGAGGTAGCGGAAGGCCACGCGGCCCTCGCCCTCCAGTTCGTCGAGGGTGCGCTGGTCGGCGACGTAGCGGCCGTCCATGTTCTTGAGCGGGACGGAGATCTCCTGGCCCTGCTCGTAGTCGCCGGTCCAGGAGGTTCCGGCGTTCTCGACGCGGAGCTTCTGGTCGCGGCAGATGAAGTGCAGGTGGTTGTTGCGGAGCATCGCGCCCGGCAGCAGGTGGGCCTCGGTGAGGACCTGGAAGCCGTTGCAGATGCCCAGGACCGGCATGCCGGCCTTGGCCTGCTCGATGATGGTCTCCATCACCGGCGAGAACCGGGAGATGGCGCCGGCGCGCAGGTAGTCGCCGTACGAGAAGCCGCCCGCGAGGACGACCGCGTCGACCTGGTGCAGGTCCTTGTCGCGGTGCCACAGCGAGACCGGCTCGGCGCCCGCGAGGCGGACGGCGCGCAGCGAGTCACGGTCGTCGAGCGTTCCGGGGAACGTGACGACACCGATGCGAGCGGTCACGACTCCACCTTGACGACGAAGTCTTCGATGACGGTGTTGGCGAGGAACGTTTCGGCCATCTTGTGGATGCGGTCGAGGGCGGCCTGGTCGACCGGACCCTCCACTTCCAGCTCGAAGCGCTTCCCCTGGCGGACGTCGGCGATGCCCTCGAAGCCCAGGCGCGGCAGTGCACGCTGCACCGCCTGGCCCTGGGGGTCGAGGATCTCCGGCTTGAGCATGACGTCGACTACGACGCGTGCCACTGGCACTCCCGATGGGTGGTTGGTGCGAAGGCGGTTCCCTCAGCGTACCCGCCCCAAATTTCTACGCGGGTAGATTTCCCGGGCGCGCCATCCGGCGGTCGTTTCGGCTTCACCAACGCTTCGCAAAATCCGCCGGAAAACCGCGCACTCGGCATTGCGGCGGGACACGCGGAGATAATTAACTGGGCTTCGCAATGCAATGAGAATCGCGGTACAAAGGAATCCCTGGAGCAGCGGTATTTGCCGTTCCGCAACGGGGACGGAAAGATGCATTGCTCCGAAACATCCACATCAGCGACATCGCCGCACGTCAACGCGGGACGACTGTCGCACGAAGGGACCGATATCCGTGGCGCAGCGCGTAGTGGTCACGATCTCCGACGACATCGACGGCGGAGAAGCGGCGGAAACGGTCGCGTTCGGGCTGGACGGTAAGTCGTACGAGATCGACCTGAATCTGGCCAACGCAAAGAAACTGCGGAAGACGCTCGAGCCGTACGTGGCCGCCGGCCGCCGCAAGGCCCGGTCCGGCAAGGCCTTCAAGCACACGTCCCTGGCCCCGGACCCGGCCGTCGTCCGCGCCTGGGCCCGCTCCCACGACTTCGACGTACCGCCGCGGGGCCGGATCCCGAAGCGGGTCTACGAGGCGTACAACGAGGCCCACTGAGGTCCCGCGCCCCGGGGCGGCCCGAGGGCGCTCCGAGGGGGCGGCTCCGAGGGGGCGGCCCGAAGACGCTCCGAGGCCGGCCCGAGGACGGATTTGGCATCCACCCCCTCCGATCCGCTAGTGTGTGGATCACGCCGAGGGGCGAGACCGCAGGTCAGAGCCTCGAAGGTCGTGCGGGTGTAGTTCAGTAGCAGAACATCCCCCTTCCAGGGGGAAGGCGCAGTGTGCGATCCCTGTCACCCGCTCTGCAACGCTTTACCGACCACTCCGGTGGATCGGGTAGAGTGATGCACGCATCGCCCGGCGGTAACGCCGAAGCGGGCATGCGGACGTAGCTCAGTTGGTAGAGCACCACCTTGCCAAGGTGGATGTCGCGAGTTCGAGTCTCGTCGTCCGCTCAGCGGACAAAGGCCCTGATCATTGATCAGGGCCTTTGTCGTATGCCCCGGTCCGGGGGCGGGCGGGGCTTTCTGACAAATGTCACCGGGGACGATGGCCGCGCGCACTCGTGCGGCGGCCGGTCCGCCGCGAAGCTTCAGGCATGGGGAACAACGCCCGCCGCAGGGCGATCGGGGGATGGGGACGGTGTCCAAACTGACGGGATGGTGGCGGAACCGCAGCAGCGCCGGGAAGGTCGAGCTCTACACCCGCTGGTCGTTCCACTTCTTCATGCTTGTCGAGGCGTTCGCGGTCCTGGCCGCGTTGGTGCCCGAGGCTCCCGCGCCCGTGGCCGGGATCCTGGTGCCCGTGGTGACGCACTCCGTGCTGTACGGAGTGCTCTCCTCCAGGGCACTGGACTGGGTCCTGGGCCGGCGCGAGCGACCCGTGCGGCTCGCCGTGGCCACGGCCGTGCTGACCGCCGCCCTGGCCGTCGCTCTGCTGGTGCTGCGCGCCGCCGGGACGATCACCCACGCGGGCGTGACCCCCTCCGCCGTCGTCAACATCGTCTCCTTCGCCACCGGTGCGCTGACCCTGTGCCTGTCCCGGGTCCGGCACATGGCCTGCCTCCCGCCGGGCGCGGCCGCACTCGTGGGCTGCACGGCCTTCGCCACGAACCCCGGAGCAGAGGCTGTCGGCTATACGTTCGGCGTCTTCCTCAGCAGCCTGATCCTCACGGGGGCCTGCGGCTTCTCCTCCTGGCTGCTGAAGACCGTGTACGAGCTGGACCACAAGCGGGACCTCCAGGCCCAGCTGGCCGTCGCCGAGGAGCGGCTGCGCTTCGGGCGCGACCTGCACGACGTGATGGGCCGCAACCTCGCGGTGATCGCGCTCAAGAGCGAGCTCGCCGTCCAGCTGGCCCGGCGCGAACGCCCCGAGGCGGTCGACCAGATGGTCGAGGTCCAGCGGATCGCCCGGGAGTCGCAGCGCGAGGTCCGCGACGTCGTCCGCGGCTACCGCGAGGCCGACCTCACGGCGGAGCTCGAAGGCGCGCGCGGCGTGCTGTCCGCGGCCGGCATGGACTGCCGGGTCGAGGTCGACGCCGGCCGGAGCCTGCGCCCCGAGGTCCAGTCGACGCTGGGCTGGGTGGTCCGGGAGGCGACCACGAACGTCCTGCGGCACGGCGACGCCCGCTCCTGCCTGATCCGGCTCACCGCCCCGGAGGCGGACGCGCTGACCCTGGTGGTGGAGAACGACGGGGCCCCCGAGGCCCCGGCCGGGCCGCCCGGATCGGGCCTCGCCGGGCTGCGGGAGCGGCTCGCCGTGCTCGACGGCACCCTGGAGGCCGGCCCCGTGGGCGACGGCCGGTTCCGGCTCCGGGCCCGGATCCCCGAACGGCACCTGCGAGGACTGGAGGCACGGGCATGAGCCCCGTACGCGTACTGCTCGCCGACGACGAGCACCTGATCCGCGGCGCGCTCGCCGCCCTGCTGGCCCTGGAGGACGACCTGCTGGTCGTCGCCGAGGCCGCGTCGGGGCCGGAGGCGCTGGCGATGGCCCGGGCCCACCGGCCGGACGTGGCGGTCCTGGACCTGCAGATGCCCGGGTCGGACGGTGTGAGTGTGGCCACATCGCTGAAGGCCGAACTCCCCGACTGCAAAACCATGATCGTCACCAGCCACGGCCGACCGGGCCACCTCAAGCGGGCCCTGGCCGCGGGCGTCCGCGCGTTCGCGCCGAAAACCGTCTCGGCGCAGCGGCTGGCCGAACTGATCCGCACGGTCCACGCCGGAGGCCGCTACGTGGACCCGGAGTTGGCCGCCGACGCGATCAGCGCGGGCGACTCGCCGCTGACCGCGCGCGAGGCCGAGGTGCTGGAGCTCGCCGGGGACGGGGCACCGATCGCGGAGATCGCCGAGCGGGCCCACCTCTCGCAGGGCACCGTACGCAACTACCTGTCGTCGGCGGCTTCGAAGCTGGGCGCGGAGAACCGGCACACCGCAGTGCGTCTCGCACGGGAGCGGGGTTGGGTATAGTGGTTCCCGCGCTACGGCGCATGCGGACATAGCTCAGTTGGTAGAGCACCACCTTGCCAAGGTGGATGTCGCGAGTTCGAGTCTCGTTGTCCGCTCCATGGGAGAAGCCCCCGGTCCTCGACCGGGGGCTTCCTCATTTCCCCACGCCGTTCCCTACGACCATTCCTGGCCGGTGAGCCGCTCGTAGGCCTCGATGTACTTGGCGCTGGTCTGCTCGACGACCTCCTGCGGCAGGGCCGGCGGCGGCAGTTCGCCCTTCCTGTCCCAGCCGGACTCCGGGGAGGACAGCCAGTTGCGGACGAACTGCTTGTCGAAGGAGGGCTGCGTACGGCCCGGCTCCCACTGGTCGGCCGGCCAGAAGCGGGAGGAGTCCGGGGTCAGCACCTCGTCGGCGGCGACCAGCGTGCCGTCCGCGTCGAAACCGAACTCGAACTTGGTGTCGGCGAGGATGATGCCCCGCTCGCGCGCGATGTCCCGGGCCCGCCCGTAGACGGCCAGGGTGGTCTGGCGCAGCATCGCCGCGGTCTCGGCGCCGGTGGTCCGGGCGACCTCCTCGTACGAGACGTTCTCGTCGTGCTCGCCGACCTCGGCCTTGGCGGCCGGGGTGAAGATCGGCGCGGGCAGCTCGGAGCCGTCGACGAGCCCCTCGGGCAGGGCGAGTCCGCACACCGTCCGGGTCTGCTCGTACTCGGCGAGGCCCGAGCCGGTCAGGTAGCCGCGGGCCACGCACTCGACGGGGACCATCTTCAGGTTCTTGCAGACCAGGGTGCGGCCGGCCCAGTCGGCGGGGGCGCCCTCGGGGAGCTCCGTCCCGATCACGTGGTTCGGTACGAGGTCCGCGAGCTGGTCGAACCACCACAGCGAGAGCTGCGTCAGGACGCGGCCCTTGTCCGGGATCTCGGTGGGCAGCACCCAGTCGAAGGCGGACATCCGGTCGCTGGCGACCATGACGAGGTTGCCGTCCCCGTCGCGGTAGAGGTCGCGCACCTTGCCGGTGTGGAGGTGGACGAGGCCGGGAACCTGAACCGGCTCGGGCTTTTCGACGAATCCGGACACGGGGTCTCCCTGTGGTTCTGTACGAGCGCAGCCCCATTGTCCCGTACGGCCCACCCGACACCTACGACGGGGCTGCTCAGTCCCTCTTACAGATCCGGTCGAGGAGGTTGGCGGTGGCCCGCTGGACCCGCTCGTCGACGTGCCCCGGGCGGTCCAGGGCCGGGGACCAGGCGAAGGTGCCGGAGGCGAAGACCAGGGCCCCGCTGGGCGCCCGGTACAGGGAGGTCTCCTGGTGCCGCTTGGCGCCGTCGCCGTCCCGGTACGGGGAGTGGGCCAGCAGGATCCGCTCCCGGTGCTCGGGGAGCTGGGTGCGCGGGAAGTACCGGTCGGCCTCGCCGGCCACCAGGCCGGGCAGTTCGTCGTTCTCGACGGCGCCGGTGGACTCCCAGAGCCAGTGGTCGGCATTGCGCACGATCAGGGGCGCGGGCTCGGGGACCCGCCCCGCGTACTGGATGCCGAGCAGCTGCTGCTCCGGGCGGTCGACCTCGCGCCACAGGGCGGGCCGGCCGGGCCCGCGGCGTTTTCGGCAGGTCAGCAGCCGGTCCTCGACCCCCGAAGGCGAGGGGGCCAGCTCGACCTGCCAGTACATCGTGTTGGCGGACAGGAAGACCAGCGAGGTGCCGTGGTCCCGGGCCCGCTCCACCGTCCGGCGCATCGCGGCCGACCAGTACTCGTCGTGCCCGGGGAAGACGAGCCCCCGGTACCGCGTCGGGTCGACGCGGCCGGCGTGCAGGTCGCGGGTGTCGGCATAGGCGATGTCGTAGCCGTACCGCTCGGCCCACCGGATGAAGTCGTACGCATGCCCCACGTGCAGCGGCAGCCCGGCCCCGGCATAGGGCCGGTCGAAGGAGACGGTCACCGCGGCGTCCTGCTCGCCCAGCAGCCGACCGTCCTCGTCCCAGGCGTGGTAGAGGCTGGCGCCGGTCCGGCCGTCCTCCGGGTACAGGTTGTAGGCCTGCCAGGTGATGTCCGGCAGCAGCAACAACAGGTCGGCCGGGTGGTCATCGCGCACGGTGAAGGGGATGTGCGAGCGGTACCCGTCCGCCGTGGTCAGCACGGCCACGTACGCGCCCAGGTTCCAGTACGTCGGCACCTGCAGCCGCCAGGACAGCCACCAGTGGTGGCAGGACACGGTGCGGTCGGCGGTCAGCGGCGCCGGCTGGACGATGCCGGACAGCCGCGGACTCGTGGTGATCTTCGACGCGCCGTCACCGCCGTAATGGCCGATCCGGTAGACGTCCACGGAGAACTGCTGGGGCGGATCCACGGTGACGTGGAAGTCGATGGCCTCGCCGGGGGCCACGGCCCCGGTGGAGGTGAAGCCCTTGATCTGCCGGTGCACGTCGTCGGCGGTCCGCGGGCCTCCGCCGGAGCCGCGCGGCGCCCGGCCGGGGGCCACGGACGGGTCCAGGTACCAGGGCACGACATGCCCGGTGTCGTCGAAGTACACCTCGCTGCCGCGGAACCACGGCAGCGGCCCCTGCCCGAAGGGATCGTTCACCGCATGGGCGAGTGCCCCTGACTCCCATCGCCGAATCTGGTCCGTGCCCATTTCCGCGCCCCTCCCTCGCTCCCCCGAACGGTCTCGTCTCCGGCGCGGCTGCGGCCGCGGCCGATCCCAGCACATCACATAACGCACTCATTCCGTCACCGTTCGCCACAACCGGCCGACCGCCCCCGCCCGCGGGCGGAGGCGCACGGCGGTCGCGGGCGCGCGCTGCAGGGGCGCGGCGGGGGAGGCGGGCGGCAGCAGCAGCCGGAGGCAGGGGCGGATGGGATGCAGGGGGCGGAGGGTCGGGAGCCTCAGACCAGTCGGATCGGCTTCTCGGGACGGACCCCGAGCTCCGTCAGCCAGTCCCGCAGCGGCCCCGGATCCCCGTCCTCGACGAGGCTCAGCACCCGCGGCGCCAGATCCGAGCGCCGCTCGCCGCCGACCAGCAGCACGGGGCCGTCGAGCCAGTCCAGGCCCGGCCCGGCGCCGATGCAGTCCACGGCCGCGCAGCACACCATCGCCGTCACGTGGTCGGCCAGCAGGTCCCGGCCGCTGCGCGGCGGCTGCAGCGGGAACAGCGGCAGGGCATCCACCCCCCGCGCCCCGCAGCCGGCCCGCCCGGCCGCGCCGCCAGCCGTAGTACCGCTGCCGGAACGGGAACGTTCCTCCCGGGCCAGGTCCCCGCTCAGCCGTCCGGCCAGCGCCTCTGCGGCCCCGCCGTCACCGCCGGCGTCCGCGAGGTGGCCCAGCACCCGGTCCAGCGTGGGCCCGGCTCCCGGCGGCACGGCGAGGGCGTCCAGCGCCCCGTGCAGACGGGCGGCCTCCGCCCGCCAGGTACGGTCGACGACCTCCTCGGGATACGCCGCCCAGTCCACCGGCGCCCAGTCCGGCCCGGATTCGGCCGGTCCGCCGTGGAAGAGCCGCGCCGCGAGCAGCGAGGTCGCCCGGTCGACGTCCCCCGGCCGCTCCAGCAGATCGCACGCGGGCCGCTCGCCGAGCCGCGAGGAGAACCCGTCGGCCAGCCGGTCCCGCCGGGACAGCTCGGTCAGCGCCGAGACGACCCCGGCGTCGAGGTGCGAGGGCCAGCGGCCCATCCGCCAGGCGGGCAGCGCGACCCGCGTCAGCAGCCGGTCCCAGCCCGCGTACGCGAGGCCGACCTGCTCCTGGGCGACGATCCGCACCCCGTAGTCCACGCGCTGCGCCCGCTCCGAGGCGGCCGCGGCGACCCCGCGCTCCATCTCGGCGGCGTCCGTCCGGCACAGTCGCAGCAGCAGCCGCGCCGGCCGGCCGATCCAGCCGAGGCCGGGCCGGCTGCCCACGTCCGCCGCGGCGTCCAGCCCGCGGAGGAAGCCCCGGGCATCGGCTATGTCGGGGTGCGCCGAGGGCCCGGTACCGGCGACGACCGGCGCAAGCACGGCCCGCAGCTCGGCCACCCTCATCCACCACAGGAACGGCGACCCGATCACCAGTACGGGAGCCGCCCCGGGCTCGGCCTCGGGACCGACGGCTATGGGACGGAGGGGACGGTCGGGACTGCCGGGACGGGCTGGCCGGTCGGAGCCGCCGGAGCGGCCGGGGGCCCCGGAGCGCTCCCCGGACGACCGCCGGCCCCGCCGGTGCGCCGCATGCGTCCGGTCCTCCAGCCAGCTGTCGCAGTCCGGTGTGAGGGCTATCGCCGACGGCGCGGGCACCTCCATCCGGTCCGCCAGATCCCGCACCAGCCGGTACAAATCCGGCGCCTCCACCTCGGACAGCGGCACCGTCGGCGTCAGCGCGGGCCCCGCCCGCACCACCACCGCGGCGAAGACCCCGCCGACGAGCAGCACCACCGCGGCCACGACGCACACGACGACGGTCACCAGCGGCCAGGGATCCCCGGCCAGCCGCCCCGTCATCCGGGCGCTCACCAGCACCACCGCGAGCGCGGCGGGCAGCAGGCCGACGGCCAGCGCCCTGCTGCGGACCCGCAGCACGGCCAGGGCCCGGGAGCGCGCGGACGGCGCGCCCCCTTCCAGATACGAACCGGTTCCGGACACGGCCGGACCTCACCCCCTCTGCCCTGCGGCGGTTTTGCTCACTCCCCCACTGTGACACCCGCCACTGACATCGCAATGCCGGTGGGCCAAGTGCCGGAATGCTTGCGCCGCACCCTAGTTGGGCAGCGCCCGGCAGTCAGCCGGACCACAGGACGATCACCCGATGGAATGGCTTTGGGTAAAGCTGGCTGCGTTCGAACGCGGCCGGATGCACTCGCACACGCACGTACGCGCACTCCCACGCCCCCGCCGCACCCGCACATGCGCGCGGGCCCGGCGCGCACGTGGATGCGCACCGGGCCCGCGTCGGCTTCCGCTCCGGAAGCCCCTGCCGCTCAGCGTCCGGCGGCCGCCTCGGCCGCCTTGGCCGCGATGTCCGTCCGGTGCTGCGACCCCTCCAGCCGGATCCGGTCGACGGCCTTGTACGCCTTCGCCCGGGCCTGCGCCAGGTCGGAACCGGTCGCCGTCACCGACAGCACGCGCCCGCCCGCGCTGACGACCGCGTCGCCCTCGCGCCGGGTCCCGGCGTGCAGCACGTACACGTCGGGCCCGTCCTGGGCCACGGCCTCGTCCAGACCCTCGATCGGGTCGCCGGTCCGCGGGGTGCCCGGGTAGTTGTGGGAGGCGATGACCACGGTGACGGCCGCGTCCTCGCGCCAGCTGAGCGGCGGCTCGGCGTCCAGGGTGCCGTTGGCGGCGTGCAGCAGCACCCGCGCCAGCGGGGTGCGCAGCCGGGCCAGCACGACCTGGGTCTCGGGGTCGCCGAAGCGGGCGTTGAACTCGATGACGCGCACGCCGCGCGAGGTGATCGCGAGACCGGCGTAGAGCAGGCCGGAGAACGGGGTGCCACGGCGGCGCAGCTCGTCCACGGTCGGCTGGAGCACCGTCTCCAGGACCTCGTCGACCAGCTTGGGGTCGGCCCAGGGCAGCGGCGAGTACGCGCCCATGCCGCCGGTGTTGGGGCCCTCGTCGCCGTCGAGCGCGCGCTTGAAGTCCTGCGCCGGCTGGAGCGGCAGGACGGTGACGCCGTCGGTGATGGCGAACAGCGAGACCTCGGGACCGTCGAGGTACTCCTCGATGACGACCCGGTCGCAGGCCAGCGCGTGGGCGCGGGCCGCCTCCAGGTCCTCGGTGACGACGACGCCCTTGCCGGCCGCCAGGCCGTCGTCCTTGACCACGTACGGGGCGCCGAAGGCGTCGAGGGCCTCGTCCACCTCCTGCGGGGTGGTGCACACGTAGCTGCGGGCGGTCGGGACGCCGGCCGCGGCCATCACGTCCTTGGCGAACGCCTTGGAGCCCTCCAGCTGCGCCGCCTCGCCCGAGGGGCCGAAGACGGGGATGCCGGCGGCGCGCACGGCGTCGGCGACGCCGGCGACCAGGGGCGCTTCGGGACCGACGACGACCAGGTCGGCGCCGAGCTCGGTGGCGAGGCCGGCCACGGCCGCGCCGTCGAGGGCGTCGACCGGGCGCAGCTCCGCCACCTCGGCGATGCCGGCGTTGCCGGGAGCGCAGTACAGCGCGTTGACGTCGGGGTCGAGGGACAGAGAGCGGCACAGGGCGTGTTCGCGGGCGCCGCCGCCGATGACGAGGACCTTCACGCCATGCAGCCTAGCCCGCTCGCCGGGCAGCCCTTCGTGCGGCCACCCAAAAGCACCCCTCTATTCGTTCGTATATTCCTCTACAACGGTGGCTCCGAGCTCGCGCACGATGAGGTCGTGTCCGGTCAGGGCGCTCTCGACGAGGTCGGGGTCGTCCGCCTCCGCCACGTCGTCCTCGGGCGCCACCGGCGGCGGTGCCTGCGGTACGGGCGGCTGCGGCGCGGCGGCGGACTGCGACGGCCGGTACGGCTGCTGCGGGGCGGCCGGAGGCTGCTGCACCGGGGCGGGCGCGGGGGCCGGCGCGGCCGGGGGCGGGGTGTAGGCGGGGGCCGCGGGGGCGGCTGGGGCGCCGTACGAGGGAGCGGACGCACCGTACGCGGCCTGCGGAGCCGACGGCGATCCTCCGCCGCCGACCACGGCGTCGATCTTCCAGTTGACCTGGAACTGCTCGGCCAGAACGGCCTTGAGCACGTCCTCACTGCCGCTGCTCGCGAAGTTGTCGCGGGCTCCGGCGTTGGGGAAGCCGAGCTGCAGGGTCGTCCCGTCGAAGCCGGTGACCTGGGCGTTCTGGCTGAGCAGGATCCAGGTGAACCGGCGGCGGTTCTTGACGGCCTCGAGGATGCCGGGCCACATCGCCTGCACCTGCCCGGCACCGGCGGCCATGCCCGGGGAGGGCGCGGCGGCGGCCGGCGGGGCGGGGGCCGCGGCGGCGGGCGCGGGCGCCCGGTCGGCGGGTGCGGGAGCCGGGGCCGGGGCGGGCGCCCCCTGCCCGGGCGTGGCCGCGCTGGGCCAGGCCCCCCGCACCCCGGTCCCGGGCTGCGCGGCCCCGGGCCAGGCGCCGGGCGCGGGCGCGGAAGCCGCAGCGGGAGCCGGAGCCGGAGCCGGAGCCGGAGGCTGGACAGCGGCCGGCGGGGCCACGGGAGCCGCCTGCGGGGCCGGGGCCGGAGCCTGGGCCTGGGCCGACGGGGCGGCCGGCGCCATGGCATGCGCCTCGGGCCCGGGCACGTACCCCATGGCGGGCGGCGCCGCGGCCGGGACGGCAGCGGACGGCAGAGCAGCGGCAGCCGGCGGCCCGCTCCGCTCGAGGCGGTCGAGCCGGGCCTGGAAGGACCGCTCGTCGTCGAAGGCGGCGGGCAGCAGCACCCGGGCGCAGATCAGCTCCAGCTGGAGCCGCGGCGAGGTGGCGCCCCGCATCTCGGTGAGCCCGGCGTTGACCAGGTCGGCGGCGCGGCTCAGCTCGGCGGCCCCGAACACCGAGGCCTGGGCCTGCATCCGCTCCACCACATCGGCGGGGGCGTCGATGAGCCCCTTCTCCGCGGCGTCCGGCACGGCGGCCAGGATCACCAGGTCGCGCAGGCGCTCCAGCAGGTCGGCGACGAAGCGGCGCGGATCGTTGCCGCCCTCGACCACCCGGTCGACGACCTCGAAGGCGGCGGCCCCGTCCCCGGCGGCGAACGCGTCCACGACGGAGTCGAGCAGCGAGCCGTCCGTGTAGCCGAGCAGCGAGGTGGCCATGGCGTACGTCACACCCTCGTCGGCGGCGCCGGCGAGCAGCTGGTCCATGACGGACATGGAGTCACGCACCGACCCGGCGCCGGCCCGCACCACGAGCGGCAGCACGCCGTCCTCGACCTTGGCGCCCTCGCGGCCGCAGACCTCGCCGAGGTAGTCGCGCAGGGTGCCGGGCGGCACGAGCCGGAAGGGGTAGTGGTGCGTCCTGGACCGGATGGTCCCGATGACCTTCTCGGGCTCGGTGGTGGCGAAGATGAACTTGAGGTGCTCCGGAGGCTCCTCGACCACCTTCAGCAGGGCGTTGAAGCCCGCCGAGGTGACCATGTGGGCCTCGTCGATGATGTAGATCTTGTAGCGGCTCGACGCGGGCCCGAAGAAGGCCTTCTCGCGCAGGTCGCGGGCGTCGTCCACACCACCGTGCGAGGCGGCGTCGATCTCGATCACGTCGATCGAGCCCGGCCCGTTCCTGGCGAGGTCCCGGCAGGACTGGCACGCGCCGCAGGGGTCGGGAGTGGGACCCTGCTCACAGTTGAGACAGCGGGCCAGGATGCGCGCGCTGGTCGTCTTCCCGCACCCGCGCGGCCCGCTGAACAGGTACGCGTGATTGACCCGGTTGTTCCGCAGGGCCTGCATCAGCGGGACAGTGACATGCTCCTGCCCGATGACCTCGGCGAACGACTCGGGGCGATAGCGGCGGTACAGCGCAAGGGACGACACGTCTACGAGGTTATCCGGGCCCACCGACAAAGGCGGCCCTCGTCCCCCGGAGCGACTGTCCCCCCGGATCCCGCCCGTCCGCCCCCGGAACGCAAAGCGCCCCTCACGCACCCGCCAGAGCCCACTTACCCTTGCTGCCTTCCGGCCCTGGGGGAGTTGGGTGAGATAGCGCCACGTGAGGGGCTAGCCCCACCCTAGCGGATGGAGCCCCCGGGTATCGAGTTCGCAAGCACCCCTCATCGTCTTGTATTGTTCGTCGCGGAGGATTCGCCTAGAGGCCTAGGGCGCACGCTTGGAAAGCGTGTTGGGGGCAACCCCTCACGAGTTCGAATCTCGTATCCTCCGCCAGCTCGAAGGGCCGGACCGCGCAAGCGGTCCGGCCCTTCGGCGTTTCCCCGTCTCAGTTTCCGTTCAGCGGCCTTCTTCAGCAGCGGCCCGGTGACGTGCACGTACCGGGCCCGCATCCGAGCGACCCCTCCCGGATCCCACCCCGTGATCGCGTCGACCACGACGTCCGGGACGCCGAGCAGGAGCAGCACGGTCGCAGCGTGTGACGCGCGTCATGGAGCCTGCCGTCCCGGACCCGGCATCCCTGATGAGGGCGTTCAGGTCAGCAGCTGAACCTAGCGGACACGGGAGACGAGCTCCTCGACCTTCGCTCCGAGGATCGCATCGTCTTGATCGTCCATCCATCGCACGACAGCTACCGGCAGGCCCAGCGTCTGCAGTTCCCTGAGCCGTCGGTCGAGTTGGTGCGGTAGAGGCCGGTTCGTGACCAGCAGGAAGCCGTCGATCGGATCTCTTCGAATGCTGTTGACCGCCACGACTGCCTGGACCTCGGTGCGGAGCCGGGAGCCGGACAGGACGCTTCGCCCTGCCTTGACCTGTACCCCGATCCGGGCGGTAGGGGTCTGTACGAGGATGTCGATGCCAAGGTCGTCTGGGCCACCCACACGGCGCGTGTCGGGGTAGACCCTCTCAAGGCGGTCGGCCACTTCGCGCTCATAGACGGCAGCAGAGACCTGGGCCACGACTGGATCGTCTGTGGATCTTGGATCGATGGCACTCAGAACCTGCAAGGCCTGTCGAGCGTCCTGCGGTTCCTCTTGCTCGATCGTCGTTGCGAGGCTGCGCCTACGGCGCGTCATCAGCAGCTCGTAGTCCTGATAGCGAGCCCGCGTGAGCGGTGACCCGTTGATCGCCATGACCAGAAGAACGGCACCCACCAGGAGGAGCGCGACGGAGCCCGCCTGGTTACCGGTCGCGAAAACAGCGACAACCCCCGCTCCGGCAAGAGAACACCCCGCCAGCGATGCGCCCAAGCGCTCCCAACGGGACAAGGGCAGGGCGTCCGGTTCCGGCAGCTCTGGTATTTCCTCAGCGTTCGACACGCGCGGCAGCCTAGTTCGCACGCCGGCTCTCCGGCGGTCCTTCGTCGTTCCGTGCAGTCGGGACCGCGACGCTGCGGCAGTGGACCAAGGGCGGCGCTCGCGCCCCACAAGCCGCTGCTCTTCCTCTACGCCCTCAGCCGGTTTCAGCAGGATGCCGACGGCGAGCTGGTCTACAGCGCGGTGGAGGAGGAGCTGGAGCGGCTGCCGGCCGAGTACGGGCCGCCCAACAGGACGACGCCCGCCCACCCCTTCCCCTACCTGGTCAGCGACGGGGTGTGGGAGGTGCACACCGACCGGGGGCCCGGGCAGTCCCGGAAGCGCGGTGCGGGAGCTGCGGGCGGCCGGGGCAGCCGGGCGTCCACCCCGTCGCGAGGGACCACCGCTCTTGGCACACCGGTCAGCTCTTCCGGGGCACCCCGCGCCCCGGTGTAGATCTTCCCCGTCGCCTGGCGGTCCCCGTACTCCCACGGGTTGAGCCGTCGGGAGTCTGCTGAGGTCGTCCTGTTACCGGGCCCAGGGCAGGGGGCGGGTGCCTTCCGTGTCCGGGACGCTTGCAACGCCGTCCGCGCGCATCGCCACGTGGGCCTCGGCGGGCTCCGGGGCGTGGATGCGGCGCAGGACGTCCGGCGGGAGGACGAAGGTGGAGCCCGCCGGGATCTTCTCGGTGCGGCCGCCGGAGGTGACCTCCAGGGCGCCGGCGGTCACCGTCCAGACCTGTTCGCGATTGACGCGGTGTTCGGGGCCGGTCTGCCCCGTGTCCATGGAGACGGTCCAGGTGCTGAGTTCCGCGCTGCCGCGGCTGGGGGCGGCCAGGCCGGTCATACGGGCGTTCGGGGACTCGGTGACGTGCTCGGGGGCGGGTGTGATCACGCGCAGGGCGGGCTCCTCGGCGCGTGGGGCGGGTTCGGTCCGGGCGGGGGTGGTCCACTCCACGAGCTGGACGACGATGCCGTTCGGGTCGGTCAGCTGGAAGAGGCGCTCGCCCCAGGGTTCTTCGCGCAGCGGCAGCGTGACGGGGGCGCCGGCCTCGCGCAGGCGCCGCTCCTCGGCTTCGAGGCCGCTGACGGTGAGCGCGAGGATCAGGCCGCCTGCATGCCGGTCGCGCTGCTCGGGCGGGAGGACCTCGGTGCCGCGGCGCAGGAGGACCACGTCGGCGGCTGGGTCGGCGGCGCCGCGGGTCAGGCTCGCGAAGCCGTCCGCGGCCACGGTGACCTCGTAGCCGAGGAAGGTCCGGAAGAACGCGGTGGAGGCGTCCACATCGTCGACGGTCAGGGAGAGGGTCGAGGTGGTGACGTTCACGGCGGCGGCTCCTGGGCGGCGAAGGCGGGCGGAGTGAGTGGCGCGTACGAATCTTGCTACGGGTGTAACTTTAGGTTGAGGGTAGTTGGGTGGTCAAGGAGAAATTTGCTACGGCAGTAAGATTTGCGGCATGACCACCGAGCTGGGACTCCGCGAGTCCAAGAAGCAGGAGACCAGGCAGCTGATCTCCGACTGCGCCACGCGGCTCTTCATCGAGCAGGGCTTCGAGCAGACGACCATCGCCGAGGTCGCCGCCGCGGCGCGCGTCGCCAAGAAGACGGTCACGAACTACTTCCCGCGGAAGGAGGACCTGGCCCTCGACCACCACGAGGTGTTCACGCAGAGCCTCGCCGCCGCCCTCGCCGCCCGCGCCCCCGGCGAGGGGCCGCTGGTCGCGCTCGGGCGGGCGTTCCGCGCGACGCTCGTCGAGCACAGCCCGGTCGCGGGGTTCACCGGGCCCGAGTTCGCCCGCATGGTCGCGGACAGCCCCACCCTCAGCGCCCGGCTGCGCGAGCTGCACGACCAGCGCGAGGAGGCGCTCGCCACGGCCCTGGCCTCCATCACCCCGGACACCGCCCCGGCCATCGCCCCCCGGGCCGCGGCCGCCCTGATCGCCGCATCGGACCGGCTGCTGTTCCGCCGCATCCAGGAGCTCACGCTGGCCGGCCACACCAACGCCGAGATCGAAGCCGCCCTCACCCCCGAGGCGAACCACACGTACACCCTCCTGACCGCCGCCCTGGCCGACTACCCGACGGCCGCCATGGCCACGTGATTCCCTGAGCTGCTGGAGGACAAGAGGAACCACCGGCGGTGAACGCAGCGCAGTCCCTGATCGACGCCAGCGCACCGGCGCGTTTCATGCGCGGGAGCGGCGAGCAGTACATAGGCGCGGCGACAGGCGGCTTCACCCGGCCGCGCCGCCGGCGGTGAGGGTCGGGGTGACGTGGGTCAGGAGGAGCGTCAGGAAGCGGTCCGGGTGGCGGAGGGCGGCGAAGTGGCCCGCGTCCGGGATCTCGGCGAAGGCCTTGGCCGGGGCCTGGACGTCCTCCACGTAGCGGCGGGCCAGCGAGGGCGGGGTGAAGGGGTCGGCCTCGCCCTGGAAGACGAAGAACGGCAGGTCGAACTCCGTCCCGTCGGCCCAGTCGTCGAAGGCCGCGGCTTCGGCGAGCAGCGGCTCCGACAGCTTCATGCCGCGGCCCAGGGCGCCGAGTTCGCGCAGGGTGTGCAGCGGTGAGAACCACAGCGACTTCAGCACCACGCTCCGCATGCTCCGGAACGTCAGCGGCTCGGTGGTGGCGGTGATCCGGGAGTGGGCGGCGTGCTGGGCCGTGGTCCAGGTGCGCGGGTCGGCCCCCATCGCCTCCACCTCGGCGAGCTGCTTGCGCTTGCCCGCCGCGCGCAGCCGGGCCAGGAGTCCGGCGCGGGCGCTGTCGTCGCGGCCGGCGGCGTGGATGTTCTGGTCGGTGCCGACGTAGGCCGCGTACAGGCCGGGGTGCCGGCGGGCCAGCCGCAGGCCGACGACGCTGCCGAAGGAGTGCGCCACCAGGACCACCCGGTCGGCGCCGAGGCGGGCGCGGACGTACCGGGTGACCTCGAGGGCGTCCTCGTACAGCCGGTCGAGCGAGATCTCGCCCTGGGCGGCGGCGTCGGAGCGGCCGAGGGTCTTGCCGGTGCCGCGCATGTCCCAGCGGACGACCGTGAAGTGCTCCTCCCAGGCGCGCGTCCGCGGGCCGTGGGCCGCGTGGGAGGCTCCGGGGCCGCCGTGGAGCTCCAGCATCACCGGGTTGGCGGTGTCCTCGCCGCGGATCGAGATCCACTGCTCGATTCCGCCGATGGGGACGAAGCGCTGCTCGTCGATGCCGTTCGGCGAGTCGATGCGCAGCAGGCGGGCGTTGCGGGAGCGGACGACCGCCCGGTGGCCCAGGGCGCCGGCCACGGGGGCGGCGAGGGCAAGGGCGAGGGCGGAGGTGAGGGCGAGGGCGGTGTTCGACATGGCTGGGTCCTCCACTGACCAGGAACTGTGTATGCCATACGCGATTTCGTTTATGTTATACACAGTTTCGGGGTGGCAGGGAAGACCCCGGCGAACGAACCGCCCCGAGGAGGGACCGTGGCCAGGAGTACGGAGAAGAAGCGCGACCCGAAGGCGAGCCTCGCGCTGCTGTGGGGCGAGCAGGAGCAACCCCGGCGCGGCCCGAAGCCCTCACTGACCGCGGGACGGATCGTCGCTGCGGCGATCGCGCTCGCCGACGCCGAAGGGCTGGACGCGGTGTCCATGCAGCGCGTCGCCGCCGAGCTCGAGGTCACCACGATGGCGCTGTACCGCTACGTCCCGAGCAAGACCGACCTCGTCGACCTGATGGTCGACGCCGCCGGCGGCGCCCCGCCGGCCGTGGCCGAGCTGCCCGGCGGCTGGCGCGAGCCGCTGGCCGAGTGGGCCCGGCAGTGCTGGGCGCTCTACCGGCGCCACCCCTGGATCCTCACCGCCACCGCCATGCGCCGCCAGCACATGGGCCCGGGCCAACTGGCCTGGCTCGACGCCGCGCTGGCCGTGCTGGCGCGGACCGGCCTGCCCGCGGCCCGGCAGCACGACACCTTCCTGCTGGTCATCGGGCACATCCGCAGCCTCGCCCAGCAGCTCGTCGACGCCGACGAGGAGGCCGACGGCGAGTGGCAGCGGCTCACCGGCGAGCTCCTCGACCGCCACCGCGACCGCTTCCCCGCCCTGACCGCCGCCATCGCGGCCGGCGCCTTCGCTCCCGCGCAGCCGGACGAGGACCCGCTCGAGTTCGGGCTGCAGCGCATCCTGGACGGCGTCGCCGCACTGGTCGAGCGCGGCTGAGCACCGAGCACCGGCCCCGCTAGGCTGCGGGCGTGCCGACGTACTCGATCGGGCAGGCCGCGGGTCTGCTGGGCGTGAGCGCCGAGACCGTGCGCCGCTGGGCCGACGGCGGGCGGCTGCCCACGCACCGCGCCTGCGACGGGGTCCGCCGCGTCGACGGGGCGGCGCTCGCCGCCTTCGCCAAGGAGCGGGCCGCCGCCGGCCCCGCACGTCCGGCCACGGCGGGAGGCCCGGCGGCCACCTCCGTACGGAACTCATCGTCACCGCCGTACGGCTCGACCCGGTGGCGGCCCAGGTGGAGATCCAGGCCGGCCCGCACCGGGTGGTGTCCGTGGTGACGCGGGAGTCGGTGGAGGCGTTCGGGATCGCGGTCGGGGTCAGCGTCATCGCCCGCGTGAAGTCCACCGAGGTGCACCTCGACGCGCCCCGGCGGGCCGGGCCCGCGAGCGGCCCGGGCAGCGGTTAGCCGGGCGTCGCCGCCCGGGGCGGCAGGCAGCGCAGGGCCGCGTACAGGTCCAGCTTGTGGTCCAGCCGGGACAGGTCGCGGCCCGTCAGCGCCTCCACCCGCTCGATGCGGTAGTGCACCGTGTTGACGTGCAGGTGGAGCGCCTCCGCCGTGCGGGTCCAGGAGCAGTTGTGGGCGAGGAAGACCTCCAGCGTCTCGCGCAGCATCCCGTCCCCGAGCGGCCCCAGCGTCCGCATCGCGTACACCTCGCGGACCTCGGCCGGGACCCCCGCCAACAGCAGGTGCAGGGTGTCGAGTTCCTCCACCCCGCGCACCGCTTCGGACCCGTCCGCCGCACCGTCCGGCCCCGCCGTCGCCGACGCGGCCGTCGCCGACGCGGCCGTCGCCGTCAGGGCGAAGCGCGCTTGGAGCAGCGAGGTGCGCAGCCCCTCCGCCCCCGCCGCGCCCGACACCCGCGCCCCCGCGCCGAGCCGCAGGTCGGCCTCCGGGCCGCCGCACGCCCGGATCCGCTGCCACACCGCGCGCAGCCGGGCCACCGTGTCGCCGGGCGCGTCCGCCCCGGGCCCGGATCCCGCGTCGTCGGGGCCCTCGTACAGGACCGCGGCCGAGCGGCCCACCGCGAAGGGGACGTCCTCCAGGTGGCGCAGCGCCTCCTCCAGCGCATCGCCGTCCGTGGCCGCGAGCACCCGGTACGCGTGCGGGCCGGCCGGCGGGAGCCCCGCCGCGGCCAGTGCCTCCTCCAGCGCCCCCGGTTCGGGCGCCGGCCCCTCCGCGTCCAGCAGGGCGACCAGCTCCTGGCCGGCCGCCCGCTCCGCGGCGGCGCGGCGCGCGTGGCCGTCGCGGTAGCGGGCGAGGACCTCGGCCATCTCGTGCAGGACCCGCGGGGGCGCGGCGTCCGCGTCCGGCAGGTGCAGCCACCAGGCGTCGTACGGGGAGCTGTCGGCCTCGACGCGGAGGGTGATCCCCTCCCGGCCGACCCCGACCCCGACCCCCACCCCGACACCGACGCCGACCCCGGCCGCGAACCCGACCGCACCCGTACCCCCGCCCCCGCCCCCGCGCTGCGCCGGTATCGCGGGCGCGGACGGCGTACGGGCGACGGTGCGGCCGCTCGCGGTCAGCAGGTAGCAGTCGACCCGGCCCAGGTGGGCGCAGGCCCGGTCCAGCAGTTCGGCCGGTCCGGCCCCGCTCTCCAGCAGCCGGCTGAGCTCGGCCCGTACGTTCTCGGGCAGGGCGAAGAGCCGGTTCGGGCGGCGGCTCAGGTCGCCCCACTGGCGCAGGTACACCGCCTCGGTGACGGCGCGGAAGCTGGTACGCGCGGGCACGGCAACGACGGGCACGCGGTGGGCGCGGCAGGCGTCCACCAGAGCCGAGGGCACCCGCCCGTGGGTCTCCTCGCCGGCCAGCAGCGCAGTGGCCCCGGCCTTGGCGAGGGCGGCGACGAAACGATCCGCCTTGGCCAGGTCGCCGTCCGCCCACCACACCAGTCCGCTGAGCACGAGCTCGCCCGGGCCGAGGAAGCGGCCCGGCTCCTCCAGATCGGTCGCGGTGACCCCGCTGATCTCCTGGCCGAGAAGCGCGTCCTCGCCCCAGAGCAGCGTGAGGCCGAGGGTGTCGGACTGGAGCAGGTCGAGGACGAGCACGGCGGGGGACTCCTTGCTATGGGCGGTAACCCTGGCAACCCACATTCGCGAGGCGAATACGAGAGAAGCCATCGTAAATGCAAGGAGACCACGCTGACCCGGCTCTTGGTCGTTCACCCAGGGCAAAGCCTCCGGCGCCTGCTCGTTTCCGTGGCCGGCACCAGTCGTCCCGCCCCGCCCCTCCGCAGCCGACGCCCGCGTCAGCCTGCTCGGCGACGGCACGTACGACATCGCGGTCGGCACGGCCGAGTTCGGCAACGGAACCACCACCGTCCACGGCAGATCACCGCGGGCACCCTGAACACCACGGCCGACCGGATCACGGTCCGCCAGTCCGACACCGACGTGGTCCGCCACGACACCGGCGCCTTCGGCGCGGCGGGCACGGTCGTCGCGGGCAAAGCGGTGCTGCTCGCCGCGACGTCCCTCGCGGAGCGGCTGAGGACCCTGGCGGCCCGCCACACCGGTGTCGCCCGCCGCCTGTGCACGCTCTCGGCGGAGGCCTTCGACTGCGCGGGCCGCCTCGTCACCCTCAAGGAGCTGTACGAGGCCGCGCACGCCCGGGGCATGGCCGACGAGCTCGCCGCCGACGGGCACTGGGGCGGCTCCCCGCGCTCGGTGGCCTTCAACGCCCAGTGGTTCCGGATCGCGGTCGACCGCTGTTCGAGACGGTACGGGTGGACGAGCGCGGGCAGGTGACCACGGCCGCGTTCCGCCGCTACCGGCTCCCGCAGTGCGCGGACGTCCCGCGGACCGAGGTGCACTTCAGGGAGACCTCGGACGCGATCGGGCCGCTGGGCGCGAAGTCGATGAGCGAGAGCCCGTTCAACCCGGTGGCGCCGGCCTTCGCGAACGCGCTGCGGGATGCGACTGGGATCCGCTTCACGCAGACCCCGATGACACGTGACCTCGTACGGCAGGAAATCCACCGAAGGCGGACCGAAAGCGGAGGGGTGACGATGGATGTCCGGAAGGTGCAAGGAGGAACTGACCAAGAATGCACTATCTGCGAGTCATAGCAGGCGCTCAACCTCGCAGATGAGGTTCCGGAATCAGCCGTCCCGGGCATCATGGGCCCATGGCCGAACTCATGCTGCACCTGCACGGAGAACTGGACCACCCGGCGATCCTGAGCGTCGCCGACCTGCGCGGGTGGGCGCGGCACCGGGCCGAGGTCACCTTCGACTGCGCGACGAACGGTCCGCAGCACCACGTGTTCGAGGGCGCGCTGCTGCGCGAGGTGGTCGCGGACGCCGGCCCGTCCTTCGACGCCCGGCGGCGCAAGGACCGCTCCCGGTTCCTGCTGGCGGTGAGCGGCGGGGACGGGCACCACAGCGTCCTGTCCTGGGCCGAGCTCGACGCGGACTTCGGCGACAGCCCGGTGCTGCTGGCGACCCGCCTCGACGGGGAGGAGCTCGACGAGGCGGGCGCGCAGCTGGTGGTGCCGGCGGACCGGTGCGGGGCGCGGTACGTCAGCGCCGTCACGCAGGTGTGGTTCGGCGCGCTCGCACCGCCGAGCCCGGCCGGTTGGGCGTGTCCGTTCAGGCGGTCGCCAGGGAGATCTCCGTCGCCTTGATGAGCGCGACGACGGAGGACCCGGCGGACAGGCCGAGCGCCTCGGCGGCGTCCTTGGTGATGGCAGCCGTCAACCCGGCCCCGTTCACGTCCACCTTGACCGAGGCCATGGCGCCGCCGGTGGAGACGTCGGCGACGGTCCCGGACAGCTGGTTGCGGATGCTGATCCCCTCGACGGCGGCGGTGGCCAGCGCCACCTCGGTCGCCTTGACCAGCGCCTTGACGGCGGAGCCGGCGGCAAGGCCGAGGTCCTTGGCGGCGTCGGTGGTGATGGCGGCGGTGAGGTCCTGGCCGCCCTCCAGCCGGACCTTGACCGTGGTCATGGCCTCGCCGGAGGTGACGGAGCTGACGGTGCCGGCGATCTGGTTGCGGATGCTCAGGCTGCCCACGGGGCTATACCTCCGTCATCTTGGGCATGTCGCCGGCCGTCGTCGACATGTCGATGACCGCGAAGGCCGCACCCTGCTGGTCCGTCAGCGCGGCGAAGCGGCCGAACGGGCTGTCCATCGGCCCGAAGTGGAGCTGCCCGCCGAGCTTCTTCGCCTTCGCCACGGCCTCGTCGCAGTCCGGGACCGCGAAGTAGATCTGGATGTACGAGGGGATCTCCGCCGGGAACTCCTCGCCCATGTTCATCCGGCCCAGCACCGGCCGGTCGGCGCCGCCGAGGTGGTAGATCCGGTAGTCCATCCCGGCCGCCTCGGGGCTGTCGCCCATGTCCATCTGCTGGGCGCCGTACGGGAAGACCCGCGGGAGGAAGGCGTCCGCCTTGCCCACGTCGCGGCTGAAGACCTCCGCCCAGGCGAAGGCCCCGTTCTCGCCGACCTTCTCGAAGCCCTTGTGGTCGCCCGGCTGCCAGACGCCGAAGACCGCGCCGCTCGGCTCCTTGGCGATCACCATGGTGCCGAACGAGCCGACCTGCATCGGGCCCATCATCACCTCGCCGCCCGCCGACCTGATCTTCTCCGCGGTGGCCGTCGCGTCGTTCGACGCGAAGTACAGACACCACTGCGACGGGGCGTCGGCGCCGGGCATCGGCGGCACGACCGCCGCCACGGCCTTGCCGTCGGAGTAGGCCTGCGTGTAGTTGCCGTACTCTCCGGCGGCCTCGCCGAAGGTCCAGCCCAGCACCTCCCCGTAGAAGGACTTGGCCGCTTCCACGTCCTTGAACATCGCGTCCGTCCAGCAGGGCGTGCCTTCCGGGAACTCAGCCATGATCGATCGACTCCTGTGTCGTGTCGTGAGGTCGTGCGTGACTCGTGTTCCGGTTCCGGGTTCTCACGCTAGGACCGCGGTGTGCCTCGCGCGCGGGGAACGCGCCCACGCGAGAGGCTGGGTCCATGGACATCACGATGCGCCTCGCCCAGCAGCCGGAGGCCGACGAGCTGCTCGGCCGCAGTCCCCTCGCCGCGCTCGTCGGGATGCTGCTGGACCAGCAGGTGCCGATGGAGTGGGCGTTCTCCGGTCCGTACACCATCGCCCGGCGGATGGGGGCGGACGACCTGGACGCGCACGCCATCGCCGCCCAGGACCCCGAGGCCTTCGCGGCGCTGCTCTCGCAGAAGCCGGCGGTGCACCGCTACCCGGGGTCGATGGCGAAGCGGGTGCAGCAGCTGTGCGCGTACCTGGTGGAGCACTACGACGGGGACGCGGAAGGCATCTGGCGCGGGGTGGAGAGCGGTGCGGAGCTGCTGGGGCGGCTCAGGGAACTGCCCGGCTTCGGCGAGCAGAAGGCGCAGATCTTCCTGGCGCTGCTGGGCAAGCAGCTCGGCGTGCGCCCGAAGGGCTGGCGCGAGGCGGCCGGCGGCTACGGGGAGGCGAACGTGTACCGGTCGGCGGCGGACATCACGGGGCCGGAGTCCCTCGCCAAGGTGCGGGCGCACAAGCAGGAGATGAAGGCGGCGGCGAAGGCCGAGAAGGCTGCCAAGGGCGGGAAGTGACCGTTCCGGCCGTGCCGGATTGACCGGGAATCCGGGCCCCTGATTGACCCCTGCGGCCGGTCAACCCCGCCCGTAGGTTGGTGGTCATGAACGAGATGACGCAGCCGAACGAGACGCAGCCGAACGAGGTCCTCACCCGCGCCGCCACCGCCGAGACGATCACCGACGGTCCCGGCAGCACCATCACCCTGCTGACCGACACCGCCGAGCTCACCTGCAACACCGCCACCTTCGAGGAGGGCGCGTCCGGCGCCCCGGTGCACTTCCACACCAAGGCGACCGAGTTCTTCCACGTCGTCTCCGGCCGGCTCGACGTGCTCGTCGGCGATGAGGTCAAGACGCTGACCGCGGGCGACTTCCTCTCGGTTCCGGCCGGCGTGAAGCACGCCTTCGCCCCCTCGCCGGGCCACACCGCCGAGGTCTTCGTCGGGTTCACGCCCGGCATGGGCCGCTTCGACTACTACCGGCTGCTGGGCCGGGTCCGCGCCGGCGAGGCCACGGTGCAGGACATCATCGACAGCCAGCCCGTGTACGACAACCACTACGCGGAGAGCGAGGCCTGGGCCGGGCGCCTGCGCAGCGCCGAGGCGTAGACCTCGTCCGCGTCCAGCCGCCGCAGCTCCTCCGCGAGCAGCTCGGCCAGGCTGCGGATCTTCAGGGCCACCGTGCGGTCCGGGCTGCCCGGCAGGATCAGGGCGGCCAGGGCCCCGTCGGGGCGGTCGACCCGGATCGGGCCCTGCGGGGTGTCCAGCCGGACCCCGGTGACCACCGGCCCGGCCGTGGCCACCCGTTCGACCGGCACCCCCAGCCGGTCCTCCAGCCAGCGCGCCAGCAGCTCGGCGCTCGGGTTGTCCGGCTCGCTCTCCACCGCCCCGCCGGTCACCGGCAGCGGCTTCTGGTCCATCGCGGCCGCCAGCAGCGAGCGCCAGGGCGTCAGCCGCGTCCAGGCCAGGTCGGTGTCGCCGGGCGCGTACACCGCCGCCCGCCCGTCCAGGGCGGCCACCGGGTCCGCGGCCGCCTCGGCGTCCGTGATCCGCCGCTGCGCGAGCGCGCCCAGCGGGTCCCGGGCCGGATCGGCCGGGGCGTCGGCCGGCCACCAGGCCACCACCGGGGCGTCCGGCACCAGCAGCGGGAGGACCACCGAGCCCGCCTGGCCGGTCAGCGCCCCGTGCAGGCGCAGCACCACGATCTCCCCCGTCCCGGCGTCCGAGCCGACGCGCAGCTCGGCGTCCAGCCGGGTCTGGCGCAGCTTGTGCGGGCCGCGGGCGGTGCGGTTGATCACCACGATGATGCGGCACGGGTGTTCGCGCGAGGCCTCCGTCGCCGCGCGGATCGCGTCGTACGCGTTCTCCTCGTCGGTGGCGATGACGAGCGTCAGCACGAGGCCGCTGGTGGGGCTGCCGATCGCGCGCCGCGCTTCGAGCAGGGCCCGGTCGACCTTGCCGGAGGTGGTGTCGGTGAGTTCGGTCCGCATGCCCCGAAGTCTGTCAGCGCGGGCCCGGCCGGCGTCACCCGGCCGCGGATCCCGGCCCGCAATCCGTCACCTGCATCCACCGCAGACCCGTACGTGCGTCACCTGCGCCGCTTGGCCGTACCGAAGAGGGAGCGCGAGATCTCCCGGCCCAGCTGGGTCCCGACCGAGCGGGCCAGTGAGCGGAACAGCCCGCTCCCCACCACCTGCTGAGTGAGCGACGGCTCCTGCCGGGGCGCGCCGCGGTGTGCCTTGGCCGCCTCCCGGGCCGCCTCCTTGGCCTGCTTCTCGGCCTGTTTCGCGGCCTCCTCCTCGGCCGCCGCGGCCTCCGCCGCCGCCTCGGCGGCCGCCTGCTCGGCGCTGATCCTCTCGTACGCCGACTCGCGGTCGACCGGCTCCGCGTAACGCGGCCACAGCGGCGAGGACTTCACCGCACGGTCCAGCTCCGCCGCACCGACCGGGCCCATCAGCGACTGCGGGGCGCGCAGCCGGGTCGCCGCGACCGGGGTCGGGGCGCCCCTCTCGCTGAGCACGGTGACCACCGCCTCGCCGGTGCCCAGCTGCATCAGGAGCTCCTCGAGGTCGTACTCCGAGTTCGGGAAGGTCTTCACGGTGGCCTTCAGCGCCTTGGCGTCGTCGGGGGTGAAGGCGCGCAGCGCGTGCTGGACCCGGTTGCCGAGCTGGGCGAGGACGTCCGCCGGGACGTCCTTGGGCGTCTGCGTCACGAGGAAGACGCCGATGCCCTTGGAGCGGATGAGCCGGACGGTCTGGGTGATGGACTGCAGGAACGCCTTCGAGGCCCCGTTGAAGAGCAGGTGCGCCTCGTCGAAGAAGAAGACGAGCTTGGGCCGGTCCAGGTCGCCGACCTCCGGCAGATCGGTGTACAGGTCGGCGAGGAGCCACATCAGGAAGGTGGAGAAGAGCTGCGGCTTGTCCTGGACCGCCGGCAGCTCCAGCACGGAGACCACCCCGCGTCCGTCCGCGGCGGTCCGCAGCAACTCGCCCGTGTCGAAGTCGGGCTCGCCGAAGAACGCGCCGGCGCCCTGCTGTTCGAACGCGGTGAGCGCGCGCAGGATCACCCCCGCGGTGACGGTCGAAAGCCCCCCGATGCCCTTCAGTTCGGCCTTGCCCTCGTCGGAGACGAGGAAGGCGACGACCGCCCGCAGGTCCTTGAGGTCGATCAGCTCCAGGCCCTTGGCGTCGGCGTAGTGGAAGATCAGGCCGAGCGACTGCTCCTGCGTCTGGTTGAGCTGCAGCACCTTCGACATCAGGACGGGGCCGAAGCCGGTGACGGTCGCCCGCAGCGGGATTCCCGGCCCGATCCCGCCGAGCGAGTAGAACTCGGCGGGGGCTCCGGCGGCCTGCCAGTCCTGGCCGACCTCGGCGGCGCGCTGCGCGGTCCTGCCGTTCGCCGCGCCCGGCGCCGAGATGCCCGAGACGTCCCCCTTGATGTCGGCGAGGAACACCGGCACGCCGTGCGCGGAGAGCTGTTCGGCGATGAGCTGGAGGGTCTTGGTCTTGCCGGTGCCCGTGGCGCCCGCGACCAGCCCGTGCCGGTTGAGCATCGAGAGCGGGATGCGGATCCGGCGGTCCGGCAGACAGGCCCCTTCCCAGAGGAGGGCGCCCAGTTCGAGCGCGGGGCCGGTGGAGGCGTACCCGGCGGCGATCCGGTCGGCGGCCGGGGAGGCGGGGGACCCCGAAGGGGCTGAAGGCGCCGAAGGCGCCGACGGCGCCGGGTCGGTGCTCTCGCTCATAGAACTCTCCCGATTGAGACCCCTATGCCACTTTTGCACCGACCGGGCAAGGCTGCGCCCGCAGCCACCGGCCCGGTAGGCTTTCCGTGTGATCTTCAAGCGCATCGGAAACGGGCGGCCGTACCCCGACCACGGCAGGGAAACCACCCGGCAGTGGGCGGATGTCGCCCCGCGCCCGGTCCGGCTCGACCAGTTGGTGACGACCAAGGGGCAGCTGGACCTCGAGACGCTGCTCGCCGAGGACTCCACCTTCTACGGGGACCTCTTCGCCCACGTCGTGAAGTGGCAGGGCGACCTGTACCTGGAGGACGGGCTGCACCGCGCCGTGCGCGCGGCCCTCCAGCAGCGCCAGGTGCTGCACGCGCGCGTCCTCGAAATGGACTGACGCACCGCCTCGCGACCCTCGCGACGCCCCGCGTCCCCGGACCGGCGAGCGGATGCCGCCGGTCACTTCTTCGGTTCCCGATTCGCGTGAATTGCGCCTTTCGGGTCGGTCTTGCCGTATCAACAGATCATCCGGTGGGCAACCGCAGCGGCCGGTATTACGCTGCGCCCATGAGCATGCTCACTCCCCCCGGCATGGGCGGAAAGTACCGCGTGACGGGAGCGGCGTACCCCCGCATGAGCCGTCCGCGCCGCCGCCGCCGGATCGTCTTCACCCTGCTCGGCGCAGTCCTCGGTCTCGCCGTGCTCGGCTACGGATCGCTGCAGCTCATCCACGTGTTCCGCGGCGAGGGCGGCAGCGCGAAACAGGGCGGCGCCACGGCCGCGAAGCACTGCCCGAGCAATGGGCCCAAGCCGGTTGCCGCGCCCGCGAGCGCCGCTGCAGTCGCCCTCCCGCAGCCCGGCGAGATCACCGTCAACGTCTACAACGCCACGCAGCGCGCGGGGCTGGCGAAGGCCGTCGGCGACGAGCTGAAGAAGCGCGGCTTCGCCATCGGCCACGTCGGCAACGCCCCCGCCGACTTCGACAAGAAGGTCCCCGGGACGGGGCTACTGGTGGGCTCGGCCAAGACCGACAAGGCCGCGTACGCCGTGCTCGGCACGCAGATCGAGGGCGACTCGCAGCAGAACGACGCCCGCGAGGGCGCCGACATCGACCTGATCCTCGGCGACGCCTTCAAGGACCTGAGCCCGAAGGAGGCCGCCGACAAGGAGCTGGCCCTCCTGGCCCACCCCCAGCCGGTGCCGGCCGCCTCCTGCTGACCTCGCTGCCGCCGCCCGCGTACGGCGGCAGCGCGTCGCTCCGCCCTACTCGGCGGAGCCGTACATGCGGTCGCCCGCGTCGCCCAGGCCCGGGACGATGTAGCCGTGCTCGTTGAGCCGCTCGTCCACCGCGGCCGTCACGACCGTCACCGGCGTGCCCGCGAGCTCGCGCTCCATGACCTCGACGCCCTCCGGCGCGGCCAGCAGCACCACGGCCGTGACGTCGTCGGCGCCGCGCTTGATCAGCTCCTGGATCGCCGCGACCAGCGTGCCACCCGTGGCCAGCATCGGGTCGACGACGTAGACCTGGCGCCCGGAGAGGTCCTCGGGCATGCGCGTCGCGTACGTGGAGGCCTCCAGGGTCTCCTCGTTGCGGACCATGCCGAGGAAGCCCACCTCGGCGGTCGGCAGCAGCCGCACCATGCCGTCGAGCATGCCCAGGCCGGCGCGCAGGATCGGCACCACCAGCGGGCGCGGGTGCGACAGCTTCACACCGGTGGTCGCCGCGACCGGGGTCTCGATGTCGGACTGCTCGGTGCGCACGTCCCGGGTGGCCTCGTACGCGAGGAGCGTCACCAGCTCGTCGGCGAGCCGACGGAAGGTGGCGGAGTCGGTGCGCTTGTCGCGCAGGGTGGTCAGTTTGTGCGCCACCAACGGGTGATCGACGACCTGCAAACGCACAACATCCTCCAAGGCTCAAGAGTCGGGTTTCGACCTGCGACCTGCAAAAACGGCCGCACGGTTTCGCGACCCACAGCCAAAAGGCTACGCGGTGCACGCACCCCGGTGCGCCGAACGCCCGGGATGCGGCCCGGGATGCGGCCCGCCCCGCGGCCCAGCACCCTGGACGGGTGAGCACCGCACCTGTGATCGCGGCCGTGGACGGATCCGAGCACAGCCTGCGGGCCCTGGAGTGGGCCCGCAGCGCGGCGCTCCGGCACGACACGGGCCTCGTCGTGGCCCACGTCCTGCCCGACAGCGCCCAGCTGTACGCGGGCCGCCGCACCGCCCTGGCCGACCCGGCGGCCCCGCAGGAGTACCCCGACCCGGTCGCGGACCGGATCCGGGCCGTGCTCGACGAGGCCCCCGAACTGCCGGACGAGGTGCGCTACGAGGCCTTGGAGGGCTCCGTTCCGGAGGCGCTGCGGGTGATCGGGGCCGAGGCCCGGATGCTGGTGATGGGCTCGCGCGGGCGCGGCGGCTTCACCGCCCTGCTGCTCGGCTCCAACAGCCGCGCCGTGGCCGCGACGGCGCCGTGCCCGGTGGTGGTCGTCCCGCACGCGGAGCGCGACGCGGGTGGCGCGGGTGGCACGGCCTCGGCGCCCGGGCCGTCCGCCGGACGGGTGGTCCTCGGCCTGCACGCCGCCGAGACCCCCGACGACGTCCTGGCCTTCGCCTTCGCCGAGGCCGCCGCACGGGGGACCACCGTCCAGGTGGTCTCGGCGTACGCCATCCCGCCGGCGCCCGTCGTCATGGTCGACTCCCCCTTCGCCGTCCTCACGCCCGAGGGGCTCGCGGACGAGGCGGACGCCGTCCCGGCCGAACGGGAGATGCTGCGCGCCCAGACGGAGCGGCTGCAGCCGCTGCGGGCCCGGTGGCCGCAGGTCCGGGTCGAGCAGGCCGCCGTGCCCGGGGACGCGGCGGGCCGCCTCGTGGACGCCTCCCGGTCGGCGGCCCTGGTCGTGGTGGGCCGCCACCACCCGCGCCGCAGCGTCCGGGGGCTGGCGATCGGCTCGGTCGCCCACGCGGTCCTGCACCACGCGCACGGCCCGGTGGCCGTGGTGCCCGCCCTCTCGGACGACGCCTGACCTGCGAAGGGGTGGCATCAAACCGGCCGTCCGAGGGAAGGTGGGGTGCGGGGGTGTACGACCGGACCAGCCTGGGGTGGTGCCGATGCCCGAGACGCAGCCGAGCCGAGACGACGGCGAGGACGCGGCGCCGGAGACTGCGGCGCAGCGCAGAGCGCGCCGTGCGCAGTTCCTGCGCGACCTGATGGAAGCGCGCGCCCTGCGCGACCGGGTCCAACCCCGCCGCGCCCGCGCAGCCCGCATGCGCCAACAAATGCGCATGCGCACCTTCCGCTGGTAACCCGCCCCATCACGTCCGGCCCCTGGTCCAGCACCCCAAAATCCCGCCCGCCTCGCCACCACCCTGCAACCGAGGGCCCGCCCCCGGCCTGCCAGCGCCTGCAACGGGGGCCCGCCAATCCGGCCCCGCCGGCGTTTGAGGCGCGGGGTCCGGGGCGGAGCCCCAGAAGCCCAGCCGGCTCCGCCGCCACCTGAGCCGGGGGTCCATCCCAGCCCCGCCGGCGTTTGAGGCGCGGGGTTTGGGGCGGCGCCCCAAGGAACCCGGCTCCGCCGGGCACCGGGCCCCGCCCGGACCCTCCCCCAGACTTCGTCCGGGGGACCCCCACTCAAACGCCGGCGAGGCTGGATTTGCCGGACCCGGCTTCGAAGCGGGCGGCACGGCCGGATGGGCCGGGCCGCCGGACCCGTCGGCGGCGGAGCCGCGTGGCCGGGGTCCGCCAAAGGGGCCCGGGCCGCACGGGTGGCGGCGGGGCGGGGCCCGGCCGTCCGCGGGGCGGGCTCCGCAGGCCCCGTACAGGCCCCCGGCCGGGTCGGTTCCGGCCGCGCAGCGACACGGCACGGCACGACGCAAGCGCGGAAGACCTCTCGCAAAGCCGCTGTTTCTGCCACGATGCCGATTGGGCGGGGCACGAACGGCGAGCAGCACAGCCGTTCCAACCCTCCCCACCTCCGGCCGGGGGGACCTCCAACCGGCACGCCTATGACCAGTGGGAGAGTCACGGTGTACTTCGCCGCACTGCTCGCGCGCACCGAAGACGGGTGGGAAGCGAGCGACATGGAACTCGACGATGTCGAGTCCCTCAGTGATCTGATCGATCTCGCCCGTGCCGCCGCTGTCGACGACGACACGGTGGTCGCCCTCATCGAGCAGGAGGACGCCTGGTTCGGCGTCGTCCGCGTGGACGGCGAGGAGGACCCGCGGTACTTCGTCTCGAACGCCTCCGCGGCCGCCCGCAGCTCCTACGGCTCGATGCTGACCGACGAGCTGCTGGGCAGCGACGAGGAGGAGGACGAACTCGACGAACTGGACCTGGACGGCACCGAGGACGGCGAGGAGGAGTCGATCGCCGCGTTCGCCGATGCCGACGACGAAGACGTTGCCGACCACGAGACCGGGCCGGGCGGCGCGGAGCGGGTGCCGGCCGGCCCGCTCGGCGACCCCCGTCTGCTGGACGACCTCGGGGTGAGCCACAAGCAGCTGATGACCCTCGACGGTGAGGCCCTCTCGGAGATCGCCGATTCGCTCGGCGCCACCGAGGTGCTGGAGGCCGTCCGCTAGTGATCACCGCGCACCACCCCACGCACGGCCCCGATCCCGTACGGGACCCGTGGCGGGACTCCATGCGCCTGGCGCTCCGGGAGGCCGCCCGGGCGGTGCCGGCCGGCGACGTGCCGGTCGGCGCCGTCGTGCTGGGCCCGGACGGGGAGCTGCTCGCCACCGGGCACAACGAGCGGGAGGCCACGGGCGA
Source organism: Streptomyces sp. NPDC032472 (assembly GCF_040636955.1). Classification (NCBI taxonomy): domain Bacteria; kingdom Bacillati; phylum Actinomycetota; class Actinomycetes; order Kitasatosporales; family Streptomycetaceae; genus Streptomyces; species Streptomyces sp. NPDC032472. The sequence goes on along the minus strand of NZ_JBEZVK010000012.1, from coordinate 60,942 downwards.
CCCGACGGCGCACGCCGAGGTGCTGGCGCTGCGCCGCGCGGCCGCCCGGCTCGGGGAATGGCGGCTTCCGGGGTGCACCCTCGTGGTGACCCTGGAGCCGTGCGTGATGTGCGCGGGCGCGCTCGTGCAGGCGCGCGTGGCCCGGGTGGTCTACGGCGCCGCGGACGAGAAGGCGGGCGCCGCGGGGTCGCTGTGGGACCTCGTACGGGACCGCAGGCTCAACCACCGGCCGGAGGTGATCCGGGGCGTGCTCGCCGAGGAGTGCGCGCAGCAGCTGACGGAGTTCTTCCGCGCCCTCTGACACGGCCGCGGATCAACGATTTCATCGGATGCCGATCCATAGGCTAGGATCCATCTCGGTAGTGTGTCCGAGTGGCCGAAGGAGCTCGCCTCGAAAGCGAGTATGGGGCAACCCATCGGGGGTTCAAATCCCTCCACTACCGCTTCGACCGAGAGCCCCGACCCGCAAGGGTCGGGGCTCTCGGCGGTTTTCGGGCCGGCACGGCAGCCCCGCCCCGCAAGCCCGCCCGCAGGCCCGCGCCACCCCCGCGCGTACTCCGCCCCGGTGAGCACAGACGGGCCACGGCGTGACCGGCCGCCCGCCCGGGCCGTTGTCACGGCATGACCAAGACCCAGCGCATGCTCGCCGCCCTCGCCCTCGCGGGGGCCGCCGCGGGCCTCGCCGCACCCGCCGCGTCCGCCGCCCCCGCAGCCCAGATCACCCTGCCGGACCTGCCGCAGGCCGCCCCGGGCATGCCGGAGGGCGCGATGCCCGGCTCCGCCCAGGACGTCGTCAAGCAGCTCGGCCCTCTGAACCAGCTCAACGACCTGCCGAACCACCTGGACCCCGTCGTCGCCCCGCTGGCCCCGGTCGTGGGCCTGCTCGGCGCCATCCAGTAGGCGTCCGGCAGCAGCGCGGGGCACGCAAAAGGCCCCGACCGGGGTCGGGGCCCTTCAGCACGGTGCGGGGGAAGCGGCCGTCGGGGGGACACGCCGCTTCCCCCCGACGAGGACGGGCCCGCAAGCCCGAGCCGCAGTCAGGGGGAAGCGCGGCTCGGACCCCGCAGTGAGGCCCGGTCCCTCACCCTCCGGTTTCCTGTTCCATCCTGCGCCGCCCGGGACCGGGCGCCCAGCGGCGAAGGACCTGTGGCTCCGGGTCGTTGGTCCTTAAAGGTCCGGTGAGTGTCCGAACACGACCGGTTAGACTCACCCGACTTCGCAGGACCGGTTGGGGGAGGCCGACGCCGCTCATGGAGACCAAGAAGATGATCACGGGAGGGCTCGTGGTGTTCGTGCTCTTCGTGATCATCACCCAGCCGGTCAAGGCTGCCGAGATCGTCCGAATAGGCTTCCAGGGCATCTCGGACGCGGCCCACGGCATCGGCGCGTTCATGACCGAACTGGTGCGCTGAACCCGTTCACTGATGCGGTTTCCGGACTGACCGGCCCCCCACTCCGACGGGTGGGGGGTTTTGTGTTCCCGGCCTTCGTGGCGCCTTCATGCAAAACACCCCATTATGCCCAACTTGCCCTCAACACGGCGATATACGGTGCTTGCACACAGTGCACATCTCTTGTGATGCTATGACCGCTTTTAACGGATGAGTGGGATGAGTTGACATGAAGGGGTGGCGTGACGTGCCGGCCAGTACTGCGCCTCAGGTGCCACCCCAGCAGGACCCCCCGCACGGCCCGGGGCAGGGCACCGCCCCGCACACGCCCGCCCCGCACACGCCCGCGCCACACGGGCCCACCTCACACGCGCCCGCGCACACCACCCCGCGCGCGCCCCAGCCGGACGCCCCCGTCCCGCTCCAACAAGACTCCCCCGAGGAGCCCCCGGCGGCCCCGAGACCGCAGAGCCGGGGCGCGGACACCCGGGCCCTCACCCAGGTCCTGTTCGGCCAGCTGAAGGGCCTGCAGCCGGGCAGCAGCGAGCACGCGCGGGTGCGCGGGGCCCTCATCGAGGCCAACCTCCCGCTCGTGCGCTACGCGGCCGCCCGCTTCCGCAGCCGCAACGAGCCCATGGAGGACGTGGTCCAGGTCGGCACCATCGGCCTGATCAACGCGATCGACCGGTTCGACCCGGACCGCGGCGTGCAGTTCCCCACCTTCGCCATGCCGACCGTCGTGGGCGAGATCAAGCGGTACTTCCGCGACAACGTCCGCACCGTGCACGTGCCGCGCCGGCTGCACGAGCTGTGGGTCCAGGTCAACGCGGCCACCGAGGACCTGACCACCCTGCACGGACGCACCCCCACCACGCCCGAGATCGCCGAGCGGCTGCGGATCAGCGAGGAGGAGGTGCTGTCCTGCATCGAGGCGGGGCGCAGCTACCACGCGACCTCCCTGGAGGCCGCCCAGGAGGGCGACGGCCTGCCCGGGCTGCTGGACCGGCTCGGCTACGAGGACCCCGAGCTGGCGGGGGTCGAGCACCGCGACCTCGTACGCCACCTCCTCGTGCAACTGCCCGAGCGCGAACAGCGGATCCTCCTGCTGCGGTACTACAGCAATCTGACGCAGTCGCAGATCAGCGCGGAGCTCGGGGTCTCCCAGATGCACGTGTCGCGCCTGCTCGCCCGCAGCTTCGCCCGACTCCGATCCGCAAACAGGATCGAGGCGTAACCGGATCGGGTGGAGATCCGTGGCGCGTTTCCCGACAGATCCGGCTGATTCCGCTCTATCGCTGCAGTTATATGTCGACTTGGCGCTACAGCGTGTTGCCGACATGTGACATTCTGCAGAAACCGCGTTTGCAGCAGCCCCGACGCCGGTATTCAGGTGGAGGCTGCGTTCGTCCGACGGACGCGCCGTACGCGACCGTCCGCGACCTCAAGGGGGTGGCATGTCCGAAGACCAGGGCAGCTCCAAGGTGCTCACGCTCGTCAAGAGCGAGGCGCCCACGGCACCCGCGGCACCAGACCGCTCGGAAGCCATCGACACCCGCACCCTCTCCCGCTCCCTCTTCCAGCGACTCGCCGCCCTGGACGCGGACAGCCCCGAACGGGCGTACGTACGCGACACCCTGATCGAGCTGAACCTGCCTCTGGTCCGGTACGCAGCCGCCCGCTTCCGCAGCCGCAACGAGCCGATGGAGGACATCGTCCAGGTCGGCACGATCGGCCTGATCAAGGCCATCGACCGGTTCGACTGCGAACGCGGCGTCGAGTTCCCGACGTTCGCGATGCCGACGGTCGTGGGCGAGATCAAACGCTTCTTCAGGGACACCTCCTGGTCCGTGCGCGTCCCGCGCCGCCTCCAGGAGCTGCGCCTGGCGCTCACCAAGGCCAGCGACGAGCTCGCCCAGAAGCTCGACCGCTCGCCGACGGTGCCCGAACTGGCCGCCGTGCTCGGCGTGTCGGAGGAGGACGTGGTCGACGGCCTGGCCGTGGGCAACGCCTACACCGCCTCCTCGCTCGACTCGCCCTCACCGGAGGACGAGGGCGGCGACGGCTCGCTCGCGGACCGCCTCGGCTACGAGGACAGCGCGCTGGAGGGCGTCGAGTACCGCGAGTCGCTGAAGCCGCTGCTGGCCAAGCTCCCGGCCCGCGAGCGGCAGATCATCATGCTGCGATTTTTCGCCAACATGACGCAGTCGCAGATCGGCGAGGAGGTCGGCATCTCGCAGATGCACGTCTCCCGGCTGCTGACGCGCACGCTGGCGCAGCTGCGGGTCGGCCTGATCGGCGAATAGGTCCGGGCCCGGGGCCTGGCCCCTCCGGTTCGTCCGGCGGCCCGTCGGCAGGGTTCCCATTTGACGTCGTGTCAGCAACACTGCGGCGATGCGAACGGGACTCCGCCGCAGGGCCGCCCTGCTCACCCTGCCCCTGTGCACGGCCGCCGCATGCCTGTCCCTGACCGGCTGCGGCGGTCCGGCGCCGGGCGGCTATGCGGCCGCGGGCGCGGTGGCCGCCGGCCCCGAGCGGCGCGCCGGCGACAACGTGCCCCCGCAGGCACCGGTGGAGTTCCAGCAGCTCGGCGGCCCGTCCGCGACGGGCGGGTCCCCTTCTTCCGCCGGTACGACGCCCGGTACCCCGGATGCGCAGACCTCCGCAGGCTCCGCCGGGAGCGCAGCCATGGCGCCCCCGCCCGGTGGCACGGCAGCAGGCCCGGCCACCCCACAGGACAGCGGACCCGCCACCCCACCCGGCACACCCGCCACCCCCGGCACACCGACACCGCCCGGCGGCTCCGGAGGCAGCGGCGGCCCCGGATCAGGAACCGGAACAGGAACCGGAACCACACCCCCGCCGCCGTCCACCCCGGCGAAGCTGACGCTGAGCACGCCGACCCGCACCCCGGCCCCGGACCGCTGGTGCGAGCGCGTGACGGTGGCGTTCACCAACACCGGCACCACCGCGGCCCGTTCGGGCACGGTCACCTTCGAGACGCACGTCATCGGCGCCCTCGGCATCGACTGGGCCACGATCACCACGGCTCAGCCCCTCCCGGCACCGCTGCCCGGCGGCGCGACGCGGTCGCAGACCTACACCGTCTGCGTCGAGTCCTGGCGGGTCCCGCTCGGCATGCACGTGGAGACCCGCAAGGTCACCGCCGCCTGGAGCTGAACCCTCCGGCGCCCGCCTAGCGCAGGACCACCATCCAGATGGCGATGCCGAACATCGCGGCCAGCGCGATCGCAACGGCGACCCGGGCGCCCGCCTTGTTGCCCTCGGGCTGCTTCCGCCGGGATCCGGGCGTTCCGGCCTCCGGGCGGGCCGGGGCGGCCTCCTCGACGAAGGCGCGGAACATCTGGGTGCTTCCGGCCGGGTCGTAGGAGTCGTCAGGGCCCGGGGAGTTGTGGTTCGAAGCCATGGCCAGGACCCTAGCGGGTTTTCCGATTCCTTTACCGCCTCTCCCCCATGATTCATTTGCCTGTAGCAACCATCCGCTTCTATGGTTGCCCTAAGCAACAAGATGGGGGGAGAGCTCGATGCCCACGGCGAGCACGGTGGACGCACAAGGCGCGCACGACGCGCTGGACGGGCCGGACCGGCCGGACGCGCTGGACGCGCTGGATGCGCCGGATGCGCCGGATGCGCTGGCCGAGGCGGACGCACCGGCCCCGGTGGCCATCCGGCCGCCCACCCGCTACGAGGAGCTGGCCCGCCAGCTCACCGGCATCGGCGCGGTCAAGCGCGACCTCGCCCGCCTCCTCCCCGCGGACTGCCCGCCCGCCGCGGGCGCCGTCATGACGCTGCTCGACCGCCACGGCGAGATGCGGCTCGGCCGGCTCGCCGACCTCATGGCCATCGACATCTCCGTGACCAGTCGGCACGTCGCGCACCTGGTCGACCGCAGCTGGATCACCCGCGACGCCGACCCGGGCGACGGCCGCTGCCGCATCCTGCGGCTCACCCCCGCCGGCCGGGCGCTCCTGGCCGAGATCGGCACCCGCCACACCGGCGCGCTGGAACGGGCCCTCGCCGACTGGTCCGCCCACGACATCGACGTACTCAACACCCTGCTGGCCCGGCTCCGGTCGAGCTTCCAGCTTCCAGACAAAGGACCCGCATGACCACCACCACACCGTCCGGTGTGCGGGGAGGCGCCCCGTCGCAGACCTCGTCCGACCACGCGCCCGCGCACGCGCCCATGACCCATCCGCAGATCATGAAAGCGCTGTCCGGGCTGATGCTCGGCATGTTCGTGGCGATCCTGTCGTCCACGATCGTCTCCAACGCCCTCCCCCAGATCATCAGCGACCTCGGCGGCACGCAGTCCTCGTACACCTGGGTCGTCACCGCCGCCCTGCTGTCGATGACGGCGGCGACCCCGCTGTGGGGCAAGCTGTCCGACCTCTTCAGCAAGAAGCTGCTGGTCCAGCTGGCCCTGGTCGTCTACGTCCTCGGCTCCGTCGTCGCCGGCCTGTCGCAGAACACCGGCATGCTCATCGCCTGCCGCGTGGTCCAGGGCATCGGCGTCGGCGGCCTGTCCGCCCTCGCCCAGATCGTGATGGCCGCCATGATCTCCCCGCGCGAGCGCGGCCGGTACAGCGGCTACCTCGGCGCGGTCTTCGCCGTCGCCACCGTCGGCGGCCCGCTGCTCGGCGGCGTCATCACCGACACCGAGTGGCTCGGCTGGCGCTGGTGCTTCTACGTCGGCGTCCCGTTCGCGGTCATCGCCCTGATCGTGCTGCAGAAGACGCTCCGCCTCCCGGTGGTCCGCCGCGACGTCAAGGTCGACTGGCTCGGCGCCTTCCTGATCAGCGGCGCCGTCTCGCTGCTGCTGATTTGGGTCACCCAGGCCGGCGACTCCTACGACTGGATCTCCTGGACGACCCTGGCCATGACCGGCGGCGCCGTCGTGCTCGGCCTGCTCTTCCTGCTCGTCGAGTCCCGGGCGAGCGACCCGATCATCCCGCTGCGCCTGTTCCGCAACAAGACCATCGCCCTCGCCTCGGCCGCCTCGCTGTTCGTCGGCATCGCGATGTTCTCGGGCACGGTGTTTTTCAGCCAGTTCTTCCAGTTGGCCCGCGGCGAGTCCCCCACGATGTCCGGAATCCTCACGATTCCGATGATCGGCGGGCTCTTCGTCTCCTCCACCGTTTCCGGTCAGGTGATCACCAAGACCGGCAGGTGGAAGGCCTGGCTCGTCTCCGGCGGCGTCCTGCTGACGGCCGGCCTCGGACTGCTGGGCACCCTGCGGTACGACACCCCGTACTGGCACATCGCCCTCTACATGGCGCTGACCGGGCTCGGCCTCGGCATGATGATGCAGAACCTGGTGCTCGCCACCCAGAACCAGGTGGCCCCCGAAGACCTCGGCGCGGCCAGCTCGGTCGTCACCTTCTTCCGCTCGCTCGGCGGCGCCATGGGCGTTTCGGCGCTCGGCGCGGTCATGGCCCACCGGGTCACCCACTACGTGAAGGAGGGGCTGGCCGGGCTCGGCCCGAAGGCCGCGGCCATGGGCCACGGCGGCACCGCCGGCGGCGGGATCCCCGACCTCGACAGGCTGCCGGCGCCGCTGCGCGAGCTGATCGAGTCGGCGTACGGGCACGGCGTCGGCGACGTCTTCCTGTACGCGGCCCCCGCGGCGCTCCTCGGGCTCGTCCTGGTGGTGTTCATCAAGGAGGTCGCGCTGCAGTCGAAGCCGGCGGTGCACGCCCCGGCCGCCTCCTCGCAGGAGTAGGCCCGCCGCGGCCGCGGAGCCGGACCGGCGCCGACGCGGGCCGCTACGGGGCCTCCGGGACCGCGGCCTTCGCCTGGATGCCGGCGATCAGGACGTCGAGGGCCAGGCCGAAGTCCCCGTCGGGCACCCGCCGGGCCGTGGCCCCGCAGCCGTGCAGGAACTGAGAGACGGCCAGGTGGGCGCCGGTACGGCCGGCGTCCGCCAGCCCGGTGGCGTCCAGCAGCCGCTGCACGGCGGAGTCGAAGGCCCGGGCGTGCGGGCCGATGTTGGGGTAGGCGGCCGTCAGCGCCGCCACCCAGGGGTGGTCGGCCAGCAGGCGGCGGTAGCCGCAGGCCAGCAGCCGCAGCCGGCCGGGCCAGCCCTCGCGGCTGCGGTCCGCGGCCGCCCGGGCCGGTCCGGCCGGCGGCAGCGGGATCTCGCCCAGGGCCCGGTCCAGGGCCAGTTCGAGCAGGTCGTGCTTGGTGTCCACGTACCAGTAGAGGGACATCGCGGTGACGCCGAGCGCGGCCGCGAGGCGCCGCATCGAGAACCGGGCGAGCCCCTCGGCGTCGAGCAGCCGCACCGTGGCCTTGGTGATCCGCTCCCGGTCGAGTCCGAAGGCGCCCTCGCTGCGGCGTCTGGCGGGTGCGGCGGGCCCGGCGGCCAGCCACACGCTGGTCCGGGTGTTGTCGGGATCGGCCGCGGTCACCATGGAGGCACCCTCCTCGCACCAGGGGTCGGCCCGGAATGCCCGGTCCGCCCCCTTGATGCTAGAGGGTGCCTCTCGCGTTTCGGCAGGTTCAGGACGGTGCGGACGTGGCGCTCACGGGGGCGGTCAGGTCGTAGAAGGTGGCGCTGCCGACGGTCACCGTACGGAAGTTGGCCTTGACCCACGTCGCGATCTCGTTGCTGGTGTTGCCGCCCGGGCCGCGCATGCCCGGCCCTTCACCGCCGCCCGGACCCTGTTCGCCGCCGATGAAGTAGTGGATCTTCCCGGCCCGGACGTACTCCTGGAACCGCGCGAGCGTCGGCGAGGGGTCGCTGCCGTTGAAGCCGCCGATCGGCATCACCGGCTTGCCGGAGGCCAGTTGGTAGCCGGCCGCGTTCTGGGCGCCGATGGTGGCCGCGGCCCAGGTGTACCGGTCCGCGTCCTTGCGCAGGGCTGCCTTGGCCTCCGCACTCGCCTTCGTTCCGTTCAGCAGGCCGCCGGGGCCGCCGGCCTGGCCGCGCCGCCCGGAGGAGCCGGCCGTACCGGTCCGGCCGCCCGGGCCGCCGGGGAGCGCCTGGCCCGCCTGGCCGCGGCCGGGCCAGGCCGGCCGACCGCCCTGCTGCTGCCCCGCCCCGCCCTGCTGCGGTCCGCCCTGCGGAGCCCCCGGGAAGCCGCCCTGCGGGCCGCCCTGGGCGCGGCCTCGCGCACCGCCCGGGAAGCCGCCCTGCGGGTTCATGCCCGGCGGGAGTTCACCGCCGGCGAAGAAGCGTCCGCCGCCGCCCATCCGGCCACCGGAGACCGCCGGACCGGCCGTCACGATGGAGCCGACGCTCGCGGAGTTCACCGTGGTCAGGCAGTACGCCAGCGGTCCGGCCAGGGCGGCGCCCAGGCCCAGCGCCGCCGCGGCCAGCGTGAACCTGCCACCGAAGCGCCGGCCGAACCGGGCGCCGAGGAACAGCCCGGCCGCCGTGAGCAGCCCGGCCGCGAGCACGGTCCAGCGCAGCCACGGCAGGTATCCGGGGGAGCGCCCGAGCAGGACGTACGACCACCAGGCGGTCAGGGCGAGGGTGGCGGACAGGGTGAGCGCGGCGGACGTGCTGCCCCGCTCCTCCCACAGCACGGACACGCCCATGCCGACCAGTGCGGCCACGAACGGCGCCAGCGCCACCGTGTAGTACTCGTGGAAGATGCCCTGCATGTAGCTGAAGACGAGTGCGGTGATCAGCAGCGCGCCGCCCCACACCAGGAAGGCCGCGCGGGCCATGCCCTCCAGGGAGTCGGCGGCCCGGCGGGCCCGCCAGGTGACCACCAGGCCGGCGACCAGCAGGACCAGGGCGGCCGGGAGCAGCCAGGAGATCTGGCCGCCGACGTTCCCGGAGAACAGCCGGTCGATGCCGGTCTCGCCCCAGCCGCCGCCCCCGCCGCCGCCGTTGCCGCCGGGACGCCCGCCGACGCTGCCGACCTCGTTGCCGTTGATGCGCCCGAGGCCGTTGTAGCCGAGGGTCAGCTCCAGGAAGGAGTTGGTCTGCGAGCCGCCGATGTACGGGCGGGAGGAGGCGGGCCAGAGCTCCACGATCGCCACCCACCAGCCGCCGGCCACCACCGCCACGGCGCCGGCCAGCGCCAGCTGGCCCAGTCGGCGGCGCAGCCGGGTCGGCGCGAAGACGGCGTACACGAGGGCGAGCGGCGGCAGGATCACGAAGGCCTGGAGGGTCTTCGTCAGGAAGGCGAAGCCGATGGCGACACCCGCCCACACCAGCCACTTGGTGTGCGCGCCGTCGAGGGCGCGCAGCACGCAGTACACGGTGACGGTCATCAGCAGGGCCAGCAGCGCGTCCGGGTTGTTGAAGCGGAACATGAGCGCGGCGACCGGGGTGAGCGCGAAGGCGGCGCCGCTGATCAGGGCGGCGGCCGGACCGAAGTGGCGGCGCACGGCGGCGTACAGCACGGCCGTGGTGCCCACCCCCATCAGGGCCTGCGGGACCAGGATCTGCCAACTGCCGAGCCCGAAGAGCCGGACGGACAGCGCCATCGGCCACAGGGCGGCCGGCGGCTTGTCCACGGTGATGGAGTTCCCGGCGTCGGAGGAGCCGAAGAAGAAGGCCTTCCAGCTCTCGCTGCCGGCCTGGACGGCGGCCGAGTAGAAGGAGTTGGCGTAGCCGGAGGCGCTCAGGTTCCACAGCAGCAGGGCGGCGGTGGCCAGCAGGAGGACCGCGAGGGCGGGGCGTTCCCAGCGGGGCCGCGGTGCGGCCGCGGCGTCGGTGGCGCCGGTGCCGTCGGTGGCGCCCGTGGCGTCGTGGGCGGAGCCCGCCGCTCGGGAGGCGGGGTGCGGGGCGGGGGCCCGTTCGGGGAACGGGGAGTCCATGGGCGGTACGGCCGTGGTCATCGCATGTCGTCCTTGGTGAGCGGGGTGCGCCGTTCGGGGAAGACCCAGGCGCGGAAGAGCAGGAACCGCAGCACGGTCGCTGCGAGGTTGGCCGTGATCAGCACGGCCAGTTCGGTGCCGTGGGCGGGGGTCGGCGTGGCCGCGCCGAGGGCGGCGAGGGAGCCGCTGGTCAGGGCCAGTCCGACGGCGAACACGACGAGCCCTTGGGCCTGGTGGCGCACGGCCCGGTCGCGGCCGCGGACGCCGAAGGTGAGCCGGCGGTTGGCCGCGGTGTTCGCGACGGCCGAGACCAGCAGGGCGGCCGCGTTGGCGAGCTGGGGCCCGGCCCCGAGCCGGAACAGGGAGTACAGGGCGAGGTAGGCCAGGGTGGACAGCACGCCGATGGTGCAGAAGCCCAGGAGCTGGCGGGCCAGCCCCCGGGGCACCCCGGGCAGCGCGCTGCGGTCGCGCGGGTCGTCGCCGAAGGGTCGGGCGAGCCGGTCGAGCGGCAGCGCGCCGACGGCCAGGGCCCGGCCCACCCGCCAGACGCCCTTGAGGTCCTCCACCGCGGTCCGCCCGAGGTGGACGGTGGAGTCCGGGTCGTCGACCCAGTCGACCGGCACCTCGTGGATCCGCAGCCCGGCGCGCTCGGCGAGCACCAGCATCTCGGTGTCGAAGAACCAGCCGGTGTCCTCCACCAGCGGCAGCAGCCGCTCGGCGACCTCCCGCCGGATGGCCTTGAACCCGCACTGGGCGTCGCTGAAACGGGCGGAGAGCGAGGAGCGCAGCAGCAGGTTGTAGGCGCGGGAGATGAACTCCCGCTTCGTGCCGCGCACCACGCGCGAGGAGCGGGCCAGGCGGGTGCCGATGGCGAGGTCGGAGTGGCCGGAGATGAGCGGGGCCACCAGCGGCAGGACCGCGTTGAGGTCGGTGGACAGGTCGACGTCCATGTACGCGAGGACGGGCGCCTCGGAACGGGACCAGACGGTCCGCAGGGCGCGGCCGCGTCCCTTCTCCTCCAGCCGGGTGCTGCGTACGCCCTCGATGGCGGCGGCGAGGCCGGCCGCGACCTCGGGGGTCCGGTCGGTGCTCGCGTTGTCGGCGATGGTGATGCGGAAGGGGTACGGGAAGGTGCGGCTGAGGTGGTCGTGGAGCCGGCGTACGCACGGGCCCAGGTCCTTCTCCTCGTTGAAGACCGGGATCACCACGTCGAGTACGGGCTCGCCGGGCACGGGCGCGAGGTGCGCCCGTGCCGGGAGGGCTCCGGTGGAGGTGTCGGTTCGCATGGACCGAGCCTGGCCGGGCGGGCTGTCACCGCTGTGTGGTGAGGCTGTGTCCCGTCTGTGAGTCCGTGACCGTGGCCGTGACCGCGGTCCTGAGGGCGACCGCCACCGCGTCCGGAACCGGATCTGGGTACGGGTCCGGGTCCGGGTCCACCGTCTCGGGGGCGAGGGGGAGCAGGACGTCGAAGCAGGTGTCTCCCGGCGCGCTCTCCACGCCGACGTGTCCCCCGTGCGCGCCGACGACCGCCTCGACGATGGCGAGTCCGAGCCCGGTGGAGCCTGCGGCCCGGGAGCGGGAGGCGTCGCCGCGGGCGAACCGCTCGAAGACATGGGGGAGCAGGGCGGGCGGGATGCCGGGGCCGTCGTCGGTGATCGTCAGCCGGACCACGGATGTTTCACGTGAAACACGGGCCGTGACGGTGGTGCCGGGCGGGGTGTGGGTGCGGGCATTGGCGAGCAGGTTGACCAGCACCTGCTGGATCCGGGCCGCATCGGCGCGGACGGGGGCGGGCTCATCCGGGAGTTCGAGCCGCCAGTGGTGGCCGGGGCCGGCGACGCGGGCGTCGCTGACGGCGTCGACGACGAGCGGGGCCAGATCGGTGTCCACCAGGGACAGGGGGCGGCCGGCGTCGAGGCGGGCGAGCAGCAGCAGGTCCTCGACGAGGCCGGTCATCCGGGTCGCCTCGGACTCGATGCGGCCGAGGGCGTGCCGGGTGTCGGGGCCGGGCTCCTCCCGTCCGCGGCGGGTGAGTTCGGCGTACCCGCGGATGGAGGCGAGGGGGGTGCGCAGCTCGTGGCTGGCATCGGCGACGAACTGCCTCACCCGCATCTCGCTCTGCTGGCGGGCGGTGAGGGCGGAGGAGACGTGCCCGAGCATCCGGTTGAGAGCGGCACCGACCTGGCCGACCTCGGTGCGGGGATCGGCCTCGGCGTCCGGGACCCGCTCGTGCAGGACGGGCTCGCCGCTGTGCAGGGGCAGTTCGGAGACCCGGGTGGCGGTGGCCGCGACCCGGCGCAGCGGGCGCAGGGCGACACCGACCAGGGCCTGGCCGGCGAGGGAGGCCGCGATCAGCCCGGCCAGGGTGACGCAGACCTCGACGGCGATCAGCGTGCCCACGGTGGAGTCGACCTCGGTGAGCGGGTAGCCGAGCGCCACGAAGCCGTCCGGGGAGGCGGTGGCCCGGTACGCGCCGAGCCCGGGCAGCTCCACGTCCACGGGCGCGGGCCGGCCCCGGCCGGCCGAGGCGCGTTGGGCGACCTTCTCCAGGGCGTGGGACTGGGCGGGGGTGAGCGGCCGGCGGGTCTCGAAGCCGGGACCGCCGATGGCGGCGAGGCGGGCGCCCTCGGTCGCGCCGTCCGGCTCCGACCGGATGCCCGCCGCGCCCAGCGGGGTGCCCGGGGCGCTGACGAACCACAGGCCGTCGCGCCCGCTCTTCCCCGGTGTGAGGCTGCGGGGCGTCGCCATGTCGACGGCCACGCGGAGCTGCTGGTCGAGCTTGGCGACCAGGTACGAGCGCAGTGCCAGGGTGGTGACGGCGCCGATCGCGGTGCCCACGACGGCGATCAGCGAGACCGCGGAGACGACGAGCCGGGCCCGCAGGGACCACGGGCGGCCCCGCCGCTGCAGCAGGCGGCGGCGCCCCCGGGTCCGGGGGCGGCGGGGGCGGAGGGCGTCGCGCAGGCGGGAGAACCGCGGCGGGCGCAGGGCTGCTACGGCCACTACGGCCTCTACTCTGCCGGCTTGATCAGGTAGCCGGCGCCGCGCCGGGTGTGGATCATCGACGGCAGGCCGGGGCCGCTCTCCAGCTTCCGCCGCAGGTAGGAGATGTACAGCTCGACCACGTTGGCCTGGCCGCCGAAGTCGTACGACCACACCCGGTCCAGGATCTGCGCCTTGCTCAGCACGCGCCGCGGGTTGCGCATCAGGTAGCGCAGCAGCTCGAACTCGGTGGCGGTCAGGTGGATCTCCCGGCCGGCCCGGGACACCTCGTGGCTGTCCTCGTCGAGCCGGAGGTCGCCGACGGCCAGGACGGAGCCGCCGCGGGCGGCCTGCGCCGCGCCGGAGCGGCGGACCAGGCCGCGCAGCCGGGCGACGACCTCCTCCAGGCTGAACGGCTTGGTGACGTAGTCGTCGCCGCCGGCCGTCAGGCCCGCGATGCGGTCCTCGACGGAGTCCCTGGCGGTCAGGAACAGGACGGGGATCTGCGGGATCTCGCGGCGCAGCCGTCCGAGGACGGCGAGGCCGTCCATGTCGGGGAGCATGACGTCGAGGACCACCACGTCGGGGCGGAACTCCCGGGCGGCGCGGACCGCGCCGGCCCCGTCGCCCGCGCTGCGCACCTCGCAGCCCTCGTAGCGCAGGGCCATGGACAGCAGCTCGGACAGCGGGGCCTCGTCGTCGACGACGAGCACGCGGCAGGGCCCGCCGTCGGGCCGGACCAGGGCGGCGGGGGTTGCGGTGGACGTGGACGCATGGGAGGTGGTCGTCGCAGTCATGCGACCACGCTGGCGGCCGCCTCTGAGAGCGTTCTTGTGCCTGTCTGTGAATTTCCTGAGAAACGGCCGCCGGGACTTCCCGGAGCCCGGCTCAGTCCAGCCCGAACAGGCGGGCGCCGTTGTCGTGGCAGACCGCCCGCAGCCAGCCGTCGCCGAGGCCGAGCCGTTCCAGGGCGGCGAGCTGGTGATCGTACGGGTAGGGGATGTTCGGGAAGTCCGTGCCCAGCAGGATCCGGTCGCCGAGGTCGGCGAGCCGCCCGAGCTCGGCTTCCGGGAAGGTGCTGAACTGCTCGGCGAAGTCGGTGAAGGCCATGGTGGTGTCCAGGTGCACCCGCTCGTACCGTTCGGCGAGGTCGAGGAAGTCGGCGTACTCGGGCATGCCCATGTGCGCGACGACCAGCGCCAGCCGGGGATAACGGGCCAGCAGGGCGGCGACCGGCCCGGGCCCGGTGTGCTTGCCCGGGACGGGCCCGGACCCGCAGTGGATCACGATCGGGATGCCGGCCTCCGCGAGCAGCCCCCAGACCGGCTCGAGCGCCTCGTCGTTCGGGTCGTAGGCGCCGACCTGGAGGTGGGCCTTGAAGACCCGCGCCCCCGCCTCGACGGCCCGGCGGACATAGGCCCCCGCGGACTCCTCGGGGAAGAAGGTCGCGGTGTGCAGGCAGTCCGGGGTCCGGGCGGCGAAGTCCGCGGCCCACGAGTTGAGCCAGGCGGCCATCTGCGGCTTGTGCGGGTAGAGCATCGAGGTGAAGGCCCGCACCCCGAACTCCCGCAGCAGGGCGACCCGCTGCTCCTCCTCGTGCCGGTAGGTGATGGGCCAGGGGACGCCGGTGAGCGGGCCGACGGAGTCGAAGTGGTCCCACACCTTGGCCAGGACCCGCTCGGGCATGAAGTGCGTGTGGACGTCGACCAGTCCGGGCAGGGCGAGCCGTTCCCGGAAGGCGCGGACCGCGTCAGCCGTTGCGGTCAAAGCCGTGACTCCGCTCCACGGTGCCGACGTGCAGGCTGTAGCTCTCGTACCAGTCGGCGCGGCCCTGCTTCATGGCGGCCTGGTGCTCCAGGTCCTGCCGCCACAGGGCGAGGGAGTCGTGGTCGCGGAAGTAGGCGACGGTGATCCCGAGGCCGCCGGGGGTGCGGGCGGACTCGTAGCCGAGGAAGCCGGGGTTGGCGGCGACGATCTCCTGCATGCGGGCGAGGGTCTCCGGATACCCGCTGTCGTCGGCGGTGCGGACGGAGGTGAACACCGCCATGACGTACGGCGGTTCGAAGGCGGGAACGGGCTTGGCGGACTTGATGGTCATGGCCACCAATCTCTGCGCCGGCCTGCGGAATGTCCACGGAAAAGCGGCCCGCGAGCCCAAAGGGATCCAAGTTTTGACCTTGGAGGCGCCGGCAGCGGCGTGGACGCGGCCGCCCGCTCAGAAGAGGCCGTCCTGCCCGCCGGCGGTGTCGGGCGGCACAGCCGGGGCGGTCGCCGCATCGGTCGTCCGGCCGGCGGCCGGGGCGACGAGCTCCCAGCCGGCCAGCAGGCGGGTGTCGACCACGAGACCGTCGGCGAGGTGCAGATCGGGCCCCGCCGCGCCCGCGAGCCGGCCGACGACGGCCGCGCCGGGGGCCATGGCCGTGACCACCCGGGCGGGCTCGGGCAGGGCGTCCAGCGCGAACGCGGCGGCATGGTCGACGACTTCGACCGCCAGCGGCTCCAGCGACTGCGGCCACCCCGGCAGGGCGGCGGCCCGCCCGTGCAGCTCGGCGACCTCCCGGGCCCGGTCCGCCGAGGCGGGCAGCAGGCCCCGTACCGCGCGCTTGCGGGCGTACGGGATCCGGTCGGGCACCCCGAGGGCGGCGCGCAGCAGCTCCTCGGTGCGGCGGGCCGCCATCAACGGGCCGCGGCCGAGCCAGGCCCAGGCCACCGCGCCCTGCTCCAGGAGCCGGACGGGGCCGCGCTCCTCGGCGGTGATGCCGACCTTGACCAGGCCGGGCCCGAACCAGGCCAGGTAGACCCGGTAGGTCCGCGGGTCGCCGGCGTGGGTGTCGGCGGCCACGGAGAACGAGCGGTCGAGGCGGGCGCACTCCGGGCACTGGGCGTTCCCGCTGCGGGCGGGCACGGCGGCGGCCGTGGGGCACGGCGTCCGCTTCCCGGCCCGGCGGACGCCGAGGCAGCGCCGCTCGCCCCGGGCGGCGAAGGCGAGGGACTGTCCGTACGCGAGCGGGCTGGTCCGCTCCCCGCGCCCCTCGGCCCACCACCCGACGGCCGGGCCGCCGCCGCTCCACCGGATGCCGGTGCACCGCCAGGTCACAGCGGCAGCGGCCGCTCGAAGAAGGTCTCCAGCACGACCGTCGCATGCGTCCCGCTGACGCCGTCGATCGCGTACAGGCGGCGCAGGACGTCCTGGAGCCGCTCGGTCGTGGACGTGCGCACCTTGACCAGGACCGAGGCGCTGCCCGCGATGACGTGCGCCTCCTGGATCTCCGGGATCGCCTCGAAGGCGGCGGCCGAGTCCCCCATCCAGGCGTTGGCGTCGACCATCACGTAGGCCAGCACCCCGCTGCCGACGGCGGCCGGGTCCACGTCGACCGTGGTCCGCCGGATCACCCCGCGCTCGCGCAGCTTGCGTACGCGCTCGTGCGTCGCGCCGGCGGAGAGCCCGACGGCGGCGCCGAGGGCGGCGTACGACTGGCCCGCGTCCTGCTGCAGGCGCAGAACGAGCGCCCGGTCGATGTCGTCCACGCGGTCTCCCTCCACGGCAATGCCTTGCGCAGACAGTACATGATCCTGCAATCTCAGCCCTGCGCCGAACAGAATTCGGTGCAACGCCTACAAGGGGGAACTGTGTCTTCCATAGCGGACCCGAATCTGTACGAGATCCTGGACGAACGCTTCCGCACCGGCCGCTGCGCCAACGGCGACGCCCGCCTGGAACGGCTCCACGACGACTGCCGCTGGGCGGAGGGCCCCCTGTACCTGCCGGCCTGGCGGCAGCTCGTGTGGAGCGACATCCCCAACGACCGGATGCTGCGCTGGGACGAGGCGACCGGCGCGGTCTCCGTCTTCCGCTCCCCGGCCGGACACCCCAACGGCAACACCCTGGACCGCGAGGGCCGCCTGATCACCTGCGAGCAGGGCAACCGCCGCATCACCCGCACCGAGCCCGACGGCACCCTGACCGTCATCGCGGACCGCTTCGAGGGCAAGCGGCTCAACAGCCCGAACGACGCCGTGGTCCGCTCGGACGGCTCGATCTGGTTCTCCGACCCGGACTTCGGCATCACCAGCGACTACGAGGGCCGGCGCGCCCCCTCCGAGATCGGTGCCTGCAACCTCTACCGCGCCGACCCCCAAACGGGCGCGGTGCGGCGCGTCGCGGACGGCTTCCTCGGTCCGAACGGCGTGGTCTTCTCCCCCGACGAGACCGAGCTGTACGCGGCGGACACCCGGGCGGGCCACATCCGCGCCTTCAAGGTCGGGGACGACGGCACCCTGAGCGACGACCGGATCTTCACGGCCTGCCCCTCGGTGGACAACATCCGCTTCGACGACGAGGGCCGGCTCTGGGCGGCGGCCATGGCGGACGGCGTCCACTGCTACGACCGGGACGGCACCCTGATCGGCCGCATCCGCGTCCCCGAACCCGTCTCGAACATCACCTTCGGCGGCCCGAAGAACAACCGCCTCTTCATCACCGCCACCACATCGCTCTACTCACTGGTGCTGTCGGTGACGGGCCTCCCGCGCGTCCGCTGAAACCCCGCGCAACGCAAGAGGCCCCCCGGCGAACCGGGGGGCCTCTTCGGCTGTGCACTCGGCAGGATTCGAACCTGCAACCTTCTGATCCGTAGTCAGATGCTCTATCCGTTAAGCTACGAGTGCTTGGGCTTCCCGGGGTTTTTCGCCCCGTTGGCCTTGCGAGAACAACAATACATGGACCTTGCCGGGACGCGAAATCCATTAGCCAGACCGGCTCTGACCTGCGAAAACACCCCGGATCATGATCGTCCGGGCGCTCGGCCCGACGGCGGGTCTCCGCCAAGGGGCGGCAGCAGAAGTCGACAAGAGGTGGCGGCACGAGGCCGGCAGCGGTCGCAGACGCCCGGCGCGCGTCGGCAGCGGCCGGCGGACATCGGCAGCGGCCGGCGGGCGTCGGCAGGAGTCCGCGGAGAGGTGCGCAGATGTGCGCGGACGCAGCGAAGCCCCGGTCCGTGGGACCGGGGCTTCGTGAACTGCGGAGGCGGAGGGATTTGAACCCTCGATGGGGGGTAAGCCCCAAACCGCATTAGCAGTGCGGCGCCATAGACCGGACTAGGCGACGCCTCCAGCACACCCCCGCGTACGAAGGTGCGTGCAGATGATGACACAGCCGCGGGGCCGGTCACCAATCCGCTCCCACGGTACTAGGACAGCTGGCCACAGGGCAAAGCCTTAATCACTCCCGGCACACGGGTCGGGCGGAGCCGTCACGCGGGCACGCGAATGTCGTTGGTCCCGGCGTACGACGTACGGACGACCTGGAGTGCCCCCATGCTGCGACTCGCCGCCTTCGCCGTCACCTCAGCCCTGGCCGCCACGGCTGCGGGTCCCCTGCCCCCGCTCCCGCTCGGCCGGCTGCTGGGCGGGCCCGACCACCTCACCGTCGCCGTGTCCAGGGCCCCCAACCCCCTGGCCAACGGGACGTACGTGCTGGAGTGCAATCCGGTCGGCGGGGACCACCCCGAGCGCGAGGCGGCGTGCGCCCGCCTCGACCGCCTGGAGCGGGACGCCGAGGACCCGTTCGCACCCACGGACGAACGCCGGATGTGCAGCCTGCAGAACGGCGGCCCGGCCGTCGCGCGCGTCACCGGAACCTGGCGGGGACAGAAGGTGGACGCCACGTTCCGGCGAACCAACGGATGCGAGATCGCCCGCTGGAACAAGTTGGAACCTGTGCTTCCGCCCGGACGGTCCTGACCTGGGCGGATGCGGCCGGCGCCCGGCCTCCCGGCAACATCGGCCACCTCAGGCCGGGGACGTGCCCTTAGACTCCTCCCGTGACATGCCGGTAGTCGTGGTCAGGGAGGAAGCTCGTCGTGAGCAGCAGGCCATCCCGAGGCGCTGCTCGCCTCGCAGCAATACTCGACGCGCTCCCGGACGCGCTGCTCCTCGTCAACGCCAACGGCACGGTCGTCAACGCGAATTCGATCGCGCTCGAGGCCATGGAGAGCCCCGGCACCGGACTCGTCGGCCGCGGCGTGCTCGACCTCTTCCCCGAGTTCGACTCCAAGCTGATCCCCGGCTCGATGCGCCGGCCCGGCGACGACGACGGCGGCCGGGCCAAGCCCAAGCGGATGGTCGCGCGCCGCACCGACGGCAGCGAGTTCCCCGTCGAGGTCACCCACGCGCACCTCGACGGCCGCGACGCCTACCGCGAGCCGCAGCCCGCGTACACCGGGGACGAGCTGCTCATGCTCGTCGTACGGGACCTGTCCGAGACCGTGGACACCGAGGCCGAGCTCGCCCGCTCGCAGCGGCAGACCGAGATGATCCTGCGCGCCGCCGCCGAAGGCGTCGTGGGCACGGACACCGACGGGCGGGTCGTCCTCGTCAACCCCGCGGCCGCCCAGATCCTCGGCTACCGCGCCACCGACCTCGGAAACCGCGAGCTGCACGCCCTGATCCAGCATTCGCGCGCCGACGGCTCCCCGTTCCCCTTCGAGGAGTCCCCGCTCGCCGACACGCTGCGCAGCGGCCGCAAGCACCGGGTGCGCGGGCAGGTCCTGTGGAACAAGGCCGGCCAGCCGGTCTCCGTCGACCTGACCACCTCCCCGGTGCGCGACGGGGACATGCTCGTCGGCGCCGTCATGACCTTCACCGACCGGCGGCCCTTCGACGCCCTGGCCGCCCGCCACGCCCAGCTGGTGGCGGTCCTCGGCGATTCGCTGCGCGGCCCGTTGGAGGAACTGCGCGGCGAGCTGGCCACCCTCGCAGCCGACGACGGCGGCCAGCTGTGGCCCGAGGCGAACCAGCTGCTGCACCACCTGGCCGCCGGGTACGCCCGGATGACCACGCTGGTGGACAACGTGCTCGGCTTCCAGCGCCTCGACGCGGGCAGCGAGAAGCTGAAGAAGAAGAACGTCCTGATGGACGGCGTGGTCAAGGCGGGTGTCGACGGCGCCGTCGACCTGATCGGCCCGGGCCGCGCCCAGTTCGCGGTGCACGCACCGACCATCGAGGCCGAGGTGGACGCGGAGCGGGTCGCGACCGCGCTCGCGCACCTCGTCGCGGACGTCGCCGGGGTCGACGCCACCGGCAAGACCCCGCAGGGCAGCGGGTACTCCGACTCCACCATCGTGGTCGCCGCCGCCCAGCGCGGCGAGGTCGTACGGATCGAGGTGCGCGGCCCGTACGAGGGCGGCAACCCGGTCCACGAGCCGATCGTGCGGGGCATCGTCACCGCGCACGGGGGCGTCCTGCAGACCGTCGAGGTCCCGGGCGCGCCCGGCGGCGCGTACGTGCTGGAGCTGCCGCTCGGCACGGGCGCGGGGACGGTGACCCTGCCCGAGCCCGAACCGGAACCCGAACCGGAGCCCGAGCCCGCTCAGCAGCCGCGGCCCGGGCAGCCCGGCGCCGAGGCCGGAGCCACGAAGGGCCCGGGGCGGCGCGGCCGGCGCGGTGTGGATGCGTTCCTGGAGGACTCGTCGGACGAGGCGGCTCCGGCCGGCGCGGCCCAGGGCGGCGGCGCGCTGGCGCTGCCGTCCGGACGGCGGCGGGCCGGCGAGGCCGTACCGGCGGAGGCGGCCGGAGCGGGCCCCGCACTCGCGCAGTCGCCGGTGAACCCGGCCGGCCTGGGCACCGGCCGCCGCCGGGGCAGGGACGGCGACGGCAGCGGCGACGGCAACGGCGGGCCCGGTCGGCCCGTGCCTCCGCAGGGCACCGCCATGCCCGCGCTCCCCCCCGTTCCTTCCGTACCCCCCGTCCCGGTGGCCGAGCACCCGGCCGCGCGGCGGCGCGCTCTGGGCCAGGCGGGCCCGGTGCGGCCCGGCGGCCCCGTGCCCGCAACCGGCCTCGGCCCGGCCCCGGCCGGCGGCCCCGGCCCGGTGCCGCCGCGGCCCGTCGCCCCGGAGGGCGGCTTCGCCCTGCCCGCCGGCCCGACCCCGGCGCCCGCCGCCGCCCAGGGCCCGGCCGCGCCCGGAGCCCCGGCCCCCGTTCCGGCCGGCGGCCCCGTCCCCGTTGCCGCTGCCGGACCCGTCCCTGCTGCCGGACCCGTCCCCGCTGTCGGACCTGTCCCTGCTGCCGGACCTGTGCCCGCTGCGGGACCCGTCCCGGCCGCCGGACCGGTTCCTGCTCCGGGTGCCGCGCAGGCCCCCGTCCCGGCCGAGGGCGAGCCACCCGCCGGGCGCCGGGCGCGCCGTGCGCTGGGTACGCCGGGCACCGAACCCGCGGCCGCCGCCGCGCCGCCCGCCGCGGCTGCGGAGGAGTCAGCGGTCCCGACCGGGCGGCGCCGGGCGCTGCCCGCCACCCCGGCCTGGCCGGTTCCGGCGGCCCGGACCGCCCCCGAGGACGACGGCGCCACGGGGCAGGTCGCCCTGCCCGGGGCCCGGCAGCCGCAGGACGCCCAGGCGGAGCCCGGCCGGCCGATCAGCGTGCGCGCCCTCGGCACCCTCGGCCAGGGCATCTCCGTCGATCCCGCGGCCGCCGACCCCGCCGCCGGAGCCGGTGCGGGGGCGGCAGGCGGGTCCGGCCGCCGCCGGCGCCTCGCCGAGCCCGCACCGCAGGGCCGGACCTTCGCGATAGGAGCCCCGGAGGCGGGCGCCGCCGAGGGCCCTGAGCCGCTGGACGGGCCGGGAGGCGCCGTCGAGGTGGTCAGTCGGCCCGTGCCGCCGCCCGTGGACGACGAACTGCCGCCGGAGCCGCTGGACAACCCGCGCCGGCTCCTGGTGTGGCCCGCCCCCGACGTGCAGACGCAGCAGGCGCTCAGCGACCGCGGCTACCGCCCGGTGGTCGTGCACTCCCGCGAGGAGGTGGACGCGCAGATCGCCGCGTTCCCCGCCGCCCTGTTCGTGGACCCGCTGACCGGGCCGATCACCCGGACCGCCCTGCAGTCCCTGCGGACCGCCGCGGTGGCCGCGGAGGTGCCCGTGCTGGTCACCGCCGGGCTGGGCCATGCCTCGCGCGAGGCGGCGTACGGCGCCGATCCGGCCGTGCTCCTCAAGGCGCTCGCGCCGCGCGACAGCGAGCAGCACCCCTCCCGGGTGCTGCTCATCGAGGAGCGCGACGAGATCGCGATCGCACTGACGGCCGCGCTGGAGCGGCGCGGCCTGCAGGTGGCCCGCGCGGGCGCCGACACCGATGCGGTGGAGCTGGCCTCCCGGATGCGGCCCAACCTGGTGGTCATGGACCTGATGCAGGTCCGTCGCCGACGGGCCGGGATCGTGGACTGGCTGCGCGCCCACGGGCAGCTGAACCGCACCCCGCTGGTCGTCTACACGGCCACCGGCATCGAGGCGGAGGCGCTGCCCCGGCTCGCCTCCGGCGAGAGCGTGCTGTTCCTTGCCGAGCGGGCCACCACGGCGGACGTCCAGGGCCGCATCGTGGACCTGCTGGCCAAGATCGGCGCCAACTAGCCATCCTGGCCCGATGGCCATCGCCGACACGTCCGAGCACACCGTCCCCGCCGACAGCGGGGAGGTGAGCCTGCTCATCGCCCGGCAGGTGGAACCGGGCTACGAGGAGGCGTTCGAGACGTGGGCGCGCGGGATCCTGGAGACCGCCGCGACCTTCCCGGACCACCTCGGGTACGGGCTGTTCCGCCCGGCGGCTCCGGGGGCGCCCTGGTTCCTGGTGCACCGCTTCCGCAACCAGGCCGCGTTCGAGCGGTGGCAGGACTCCCCGGAGCGGGCCGCGTTCTTCGCGCACTGCGAGGGCCACCACCACACGGAGATAGCCCGGCGCGAACTGCACGGCATGGAGACCTGGTTCGCCAAGCCGGGCACGACCCGGCCCGCGCCGCCGCGGTGGAAGATGGCGATCAGCTCGGGGCTGGCCATCTTCCCGATCTCGCTGCTCGGCAACGCGGTGCTCGGGCCGTACCTGGTGGACGTGCACTTCGTGGTGCGGACGGCCGCCTTCGCGGCCGTCTTCAGCACCCTGATGACCTACGTGGCCATGCCCGCCGTCAGCAGGCTGCTGCGGCCATGGCTCACGCGGGGCTGACGCCTACGCCGACGCCCCGACAGGGCCTCAGTCGAGGCGGGTCACGTCGAGCTCTCCTTCGGCGTACTGCCTGCGGATCACCTTCTTGTCGAACTTGCCGACGCTGGTCTTCGGGACGGACTCGATGAACGTCCAGCGCTCGGGCAGCTGCCACTTGGCGATGGACTGGGAGAGGAACGTCCGCAGTCCCGCGTGGTCCACTGTGGCGCCCTCCTTGAGGACGACGGTGGCCAGGGGGCGCTCGCCCCACTTCTCGTCCGGGACGGCGACGACCGCGGCCTCGGCGACCTCGGGGTGCGCCATGAGCGCGTTCTCCAGCTCCACGCTGGAGATCCACTCGCCGCCGGACTTGATGACGTCCTTGGCCCGGTCGGTCAGCGTGAGGAACCCGTCGGGGCTGATCACACCGACGTCACCGGTCCTGAGCCAGCCGTCGGGGCTGAACTTGTCCTCGGGGCGCAGCGGTTCGCCGGACGCGCCGCCGTAGTAGGCGCCCGCGATCCAGGTGCCGCGCACCTCCAGCTCGCCGGCCGACTCCCCGTCCCAGGGCAGAATGTCGCCGCCGGGGCCGACGAGGCGGGGCTCTACGCCCGCCGGGAAGCGGCCCTGGGTGATCCGGTACGGCCACTCCTCCTCGGCGCTCAGGCCGGCCGGCGGGTGCGCCATGGTGCCCAGCGGGGAGGTCTCGGTCATGCCCCAGGCGTGGCAGACGCGGACGCCGAGCTTGTCGTACGCCTCCATCAGGGAGGGCGGGCAGGCCGCGCCGCCGATGGTGACCTGCCGCATGGAGGACAGGTCGCGCGGGCGGGCGGTGACCTCGGCGAGCAGGCCCTGCCAGATGGTCGGGACGGCCGCGGCGTGCGTCGGCTTCTCCTGCTCGATCATCTCCGCGAGGGGGGCGGGCTGGAGGAACCGGTCGGGCATCAGCATGTTGATGCCGGTCATGAAGGTGGCGTGCGGCAGCCCCCAGGCGTTGACGTGGAACTGCGGGACGACGACGAGGGTCGTGTCCTTGTCCGTCAGGCCCATCGACTCGGTCATGTTGACCTGCATGGAGTGCAGGTAGATCGAGCGGTGCGAGTAGACGACGCCCTTCGGATCACCGGTGGTGCCGGATGTGTAGCACATGGCCGCGGCCTGGCGCTCGTCCAACTCCGGCCAGTCGTAGGCGTCCGAACGGCCCTCGAGGAGCTCCTCGTACTCGTGGACGGCCACGCCGAGCCCGTCGAGGACCGAGCGGTCGCCGATGCCGGTGACGACCACGTGCTCGACGGTCGGCAGGTGCGGCAGGAGCGGCGCGAGCAGCGGCAGCAGGGTCCCGTTGACCAGCACGACCCGGTCGGCGGCGTGGTTGACGATGAAGACCAGCTGCTCGGGAGGCAGCCTCAGGTTGAGCGTGTGCAGGACCGCGCCCATGGAGGGGATCGCGAAGTACGCCTCGACGTGCTCCGCGTTGTTCCACATCAGGGTGGCGACCCGCTCGTCCTGCCGGACACCGAGCTCGTCACGCAGCGCGTGCGCGAGGCGCGCGGCGCGGGCGCCGATCTCGGCGAAGCTGCGGCGGTGCGGCTCCGCCTCCCCCGTCCACGTCGTGACCTGGGAACTCCCGTGGATCGTCGTCCCGTGCCGGAGGATCCGGCTGACGAGGAGCGGTACGTCCTGCATGGTGCTCAGCAAAGCGTCCTCCCGGTGGGCGCTGCGGCGCTGCGGCGGCTTGGAATGCTGCCGATTCTGCGCACGTACCGGTCGGCATGTCACTACCCGGAGGTACAAACGCGGCGGGGAATCGCTGTGGGGGAACTCGACCTGGCACCGGGCACAGGCCGGGTGTGCCCGAACCGGGCATCGTGCACAAGCCGGGCCAGGAGCCTGCACCGATGTTTCACGTGAAACGGGCTGTTTCACGTGAAACCGCGAGGTCGGCCGCTCAGCGGACCGGGGTGAGCTCCGGGTCCTCGCGGAGCTTGACCAGGGCGCGGGAGACGGCGCTCTTGACCGTGCCGATCGAGACCCCGAGGAGCTCGGCGGTCTGCGCCTCGGTCAGGTCCTCGTAGTAGCGCAGGACGACCATGGCGCGCTGGCGGTCGGGGAGCCGGGTCACCGCGCGCCACATCGCGTCGCGCAGGGCCTGCGCCTCGGCCGGGTCGGTGCCCGGCGGCTCCTCGGTCTCCGGGAGCTCGTCGCAGGCGAACTCCTCGACCTTGCGCTTGCGCCACTGGGAGGTGCGGGTGTTGACCAGGGCCCGGCGGACGTACCCGTCCAGGGCCCGGTGGTCCTCGATGCGGTCCCAGGCGGCGTACGTCTTGGCCAGCGCCGTCTGCAGCAGGTCCTCGGCGTCGCACGGGTTGGCGGTGAGGGAGCGGGCGGTGCGCAGCAGAGTCGTGCCGCGGGTCCGGACGTACGCCGAGAACGACGGGTACGGCGTCGGTTGCGAGGCGAGCGTGCACACGGGCGTGGTCATGGCTCCACGCTAGGAGCGCGGGGCCCGCGGGGGATCGGCCGCAAGTGCCGAAGCGGGGTCCGTCTCAGGTTGTAGGGGTGGGGGCCGCCCCACCTCCTGAAGGTGGAGGAGGCGGGGCGGGCCCGGGGGCGGCCTCAGCCGTCGGCTCCGAGGACGAGTCCCGAGGTCGGCACTCCCGTCCCCGCCGTGACCAGGGCGTGGGCTGCGCCGCGGACCTGGTTGACGGAGGTGCCGCGCAGCTGGCGGACGGCCTCGGCGATGCCGTTCATGCCGTGCAGGTACGCCTCCCCGAGCTGGCCGCCGTGCGTGTTGAGCGGCAGGGCGCCGGCGGCCACGAAGTCGGCAGCCTCGCCCGGCTTGCAGAAGCCGAACTCCTCCAGCTGCATCAGCACGAACGGCGTGAAGTGGTCGTAGAGGATGCCGACGTCGATGTCCGAGGGCCGCAGTCCGCTGGTCCGCCACAGCTGCCGGGCGACCACGTCCATCTCGGGCAGCCCGGTGAGGTCGTCGCGGTAGAAGGAGGTCATGGCCTCCTGGCGGCGGCCCGCGCCCTGTGCGGCGGCCGTGATCACCGCGGGTGCGTGCCGCAGGTCGCGGGCCCGCTCGGTGCTGGTGACGACGAGCGCCTGGCCGCCATCGGTCTCCTGGCAGCAGTCCAGCAGCCGCAGCGGTTCGACGATCCAGCGGGAGGCGGCGTGGTCGGCGAGGGTGATGGGCTTGCCGTGGAACCAGGCGGCGGGGTTGTTCGCCGCGTGCCGGCGGGCGGTGACCGCGACGTGGCCGAACGCCTCGGGGGTGAGGTGGTGGGTGTACAGGTAGCGCTGGGCGGCCATGGCCACCCAGGAGGCCGGGGTGAGCAGGCCCCACGGCAGCGACCAGCCGAGGGCCGCCCCTTCGGCCGAGGGTTCGCGCTGCTGGACGCCGGAGCCGAAGCGGCGGCCGGAGCGCTCGTTGAAGGCCCGGTAGCAGACCACGACCTCCGCGATCCCGGTGGCGACGGCGAGGGCGGCCTGCTGGACGGTGGCGCACGCCGCGCCGCCGCCGTAGTGGATGCGGGAGAAGAAGGAGAGGTCCCCGATGCCGGCGGCCTGGGCCACCGTGATCTCGGGGCTGGTGTCCATGGTGAAGGTGACCATGCCGTCGACGTCGGCGGGCGTGAGGCCGGCGTCGTCAAGGGCGGCGTGCACGGCCTCGACGGCGAGCCGCAGCTCGCTGCGGCCGGAGTCCTTGGAGAACTCGGTCGCGCCGATGCCGGCGATGGCGGCGCGCCCGCCGAGCATGTCGCGGGCCCGTACGCTCATGCCGCACCTCTCGTGGGCTCCGCAGCGGCCGCCGGGACGGTGACCCTGACGGTTCCGGTGACGTGGTGGCCGATGCCGTTGGCACCGACGACGCGGATCTCGGCGGTGTCCCCGTCGAGGGCCGTGACGGTCCCGGTGAGGGTCATCGTGTCGCCGGGGTAGTTCGGGGCGCCCAGCCGGATGGACACGGCGCGCAGCACGGCGTGCGGGCCGAGGTGGTCGGTGACGTACCGGCCCACCAGGCCGTTGGTGGTCAGGATGTTCATGAAGATGTCCGGAGAGCCCTTCTCGCGTGCGAGGAGGGTGTCGTGGTGCACGTCCTGGTAGTCGCGGGAGGCGATCGCACCCGCGACGATCAGTGTGCGGGTGATCGGGATCTCCAGCGGCGGCAGCGCGTCGCCGACGTTCATGCGTCGTCCCCCTCGGATATGAGTGCGCCCAGTTCGGCGAGGAGTTCGCTGCCGCAGCCGAGGTGGGCGTCCAGCTGGCGTCCCCACAGGAAGTGCCGGTGCACGGGATGGTCCAGGTCGGCGCCCATGCCGCCGTGCAGGTGCTGGCCCGCGTGGACGACCCGCTTGCCCGCCTCCGAGGCCCACCACGCCGCGGTCAGGGCGTGCTCGCGCGCCGGGAGCCCCTCGTCGATGCGCCAGGCCGCCTCGTACGCGGTGACCCGGATCGCCTCCGTGTCCATGTACGCATCGGCCGCGCGCAGCATGACCCCCTGGTTCGTGGAGAGCGGCCGGCCGAACTGCTCACGGGTGGAGGTGTAGGCGGCGGCCCGGGCCACGGACCCGGCACAGACCCCCGCCTGGAGCCCGGCGAAGGCGGTACGGGCCGCGGTCAGGACCTCGTCGTACGCCCGCGGGCCGCCCAGGCGCTCGCCCTCGGCCCCGGTCAGGGTCAGGCGCCCCGCGGACCAGGGGGCGGTGGTCTCCACGGCGGCCGTCACCACGCCGGGCGCATCGGTCCGTACGAGCCACAGGGCCCGGTCGGCATCCGGGACCAGCACGTGGGTGGCGTCGCGCAGCCAGGGCACGGCGGGGGCGGTGCCGGTGAGCCGGCCGTCGGCGCGGGCGCTGATCCGGCCGCGGTCGGGGAAGGCCCCGGTGGCGACCGCCTCGCCGCTGCCGAGGGCGGGCAGCAGGCGGGCCCGCTGGTCGGCGGTGCCGTGCGCGGCGACGGGGAGGACTCCGTACGCGCAGGTGGCGGCGTAGGGGACCTGGGCGGTGGTGCGGCCCTGCTCCTCCAGCAGCAGGACCAGGCCGAGCTGGCCGACGTCCTCGACCGCGGCGATCAGGCCGGAGCCGGAGAGGGCCTTCCACAGCTCGGCGTCGCTGCCGGTGCCGGCCGCGGCGAGGCGCTCGTGGGTGGCGAGGTCGCCGAAGATGCGGGCGGCGAGTGCCGCCGCGGCGGCCTGCTCCTCGGTGGGACGGAAGTCCATCAGCTCTCGCTCCCTCGGAAGACCGGCAGTTCCAGCTCCTGGTCGACCCGGAGGAACTCCAGCCGGACGGGCAGCCCGATGCGCACCCGGTCGTGGGGGACGCCGGTGATGTTGGTGACCATGCGGACCCCCTCGGCGAGTTCGACGAGGGCGACGGCGTAGGGAGGGTCGAAGGCCGGGAACGGAGGATGGTGCATGACGACGTGGCTGAAGACGGTGCCCTCGCCGCAGGCCTCGACGGTGTCCCAGTCGAGGGAGGCGCAGGCGTTGCAGCCGGGCAGCCAGGGGAAGCGGAGGGTCGAGCAGGCGGTGCAGCGCTGGATCAGCAGCTTGTGGTCGCGCACGCCGTCCCAGAAGCCCTGGTTGTCGCGGTTGACGACGGGGCGGGGTCGGCGGGGTGCGGGCTGCGGCTGCGGTTCCGGCTGCGCCGCCGGCTGCGGACTCCGCTGCGGGGCGGGCTGCGGCCGCTCGGGGCGGGCGGCCGGCGCGTACTTGAGGATGCGGAAGCGGTGGGTGCCGGCGGGCTCGCCCCCGGCGCGGACGTCCATGCGGGTGGTCACGAAGTGGCCCGTGCCCAGCTTGGTCGTCTTGCGCGGCGACACCGACTCGATGACGGCGTCGAAGGTGATCTCGTCGCCGGGGCGGAGCGGCCGCAGGTACTCCTGCTCGCAGTCGGTGGCGACCACGGAGGTGCAGCCGGCGCCGTCGAGGAGGGCGAGGAGTTCGTCGTACGCGGAGGAGCGGTCGCCGTGGCCCGACAGCCCGCCCATCGTCCAGGCCTGGAGCATGGTGGCCGGGGCGACGGCGTCCGGGCCGGTGTAGGCGGGGTTGGTGTCGCCCATGGCCTCGCACCAGTGGCGGATCATCGGCCCGTTGACCGGGTCCTTGCCCCGGCCGCCGGTCGCGGCGGGCCGGCCCTCGAAGGCCCTGAGGAGCTCGTGGAAGCGGGCTGCCTCCTCCCCGGCCCCGTCCGCAGTGCCGGACGCGGTGGCGGTCATCGCTTCCGTCCCTTCATGCCGAGCCGCATCATGGCGACGATCTCCCGCTGGACCTCGCTGACCCCGCCGCCGAAGGTGTTGATCTGGGCGGCCCGGTTCATCCGCTCCAGCTCGCCGCCCGCGAAGGCCCCGGGTCCCGGGCCCCGTACGAGGGCCTCCTCGCCCACCACCTCCTGGCAGATCCGGTACACCTCGACGGCGGACTCGGTGCCGAGGAACTTCACGCCGCTGGCGTCGCCGGGGGCCAGGGTGCCGGCGCCCACGTCCTGGACCAGGCGCCAGTTGAGGAGGCGTACGGCGGCCAGCCGGGCGTGCGCCTCGGCGAGCCGGGACTGCACCCAGGGGCGGTCGGCGGGGCGTTCGCCGGTGGCCGGGTCGGGGGTGCGGGCGTGGCGCAGGGCGGCCGCGTGGAAGTCCTCGGCCTGCATGCCGATGGCGGCGAGCGCGACGCGCTCGTGGTTGAGCTGGTTGGTGATCAGGCCCCAGCCGCCGTGCTCGGGACCGACGAGGTTCGCTGCGGGCACCCGGATCGCGTCGTAGTAGGTGGCCGTGGTCGTCAGGCCGCCGACCGTCTCGATCGGGGTCCACGAGAACCCGGGCGCGTCGGTGGGGACGAGGATGATCGAGATGCCCCGGTGCTTGGGGGCCGCGGGGTCGGTGCGGCAGGCGAGCCAGATCCAGTCCGCGTTCTGGGCGTTGGAGGTGAAGACCTTCTGCCCGTCGATCAGCCAGTCGGCTCCGTCGCGTACGGCCCGGGTGCGCAGGGCGGCCAGGTCGGTACCGGCGCCGGGCTCGGAGTAGCCGATCGCGAAGACGATCTCGCCGCTGAGGATGCGGGGCAGGAACCACTCCTTCTGCTCCTGGGTCCCGTACTTCATCAGCGTCGGGCCGACGGTGTTGAGGGTGACCATGGAGACGGGGGCGCCGGCCCGGTAGGCCTCGTCGAAGAACACGAACTGCTCCTCGGCCCCGCGGCCCCGACCGCCGTACTCGGCGGGCCAGCCGAGGCCGAGCAGACCGTCGGCCCCCATGCGGCGCAGGAGCGCGCGCTGGGCTGCCGGGTCCTCGGGGACGCCGTCCGCGAGGAGGTCGTGGAAGTACGCGCGCAGTTCGGCGCGGAGCCGCAACTGGCCTTCGGTCGGGGCGAGGTGCACGGTGCTGGCCTCCCGGCGTCGCGTCGCATCGGCGAGTGGATCTGACTGTCCGTCAGATCTACTGCGGGTGTCAAGGCGTAGGCCGGGAGCCGCTCACGGCGGCGGGAGTCCGACGCGGACGCTGCCAGGCGGGGCCGCACACACGGCGAGGGCGCCCGCGCTGCCGGACCCCAGCCGGTCCGGTCGCACGGGCGCCCTCAGCGCTCAGAGCTGGTGCTGTTGCTGCTCTTGTCACCACTGCCGCTGCCACTGCCGCCACCGCGCAGCGAGCGGAGCACCCGCAGCACCTACCACCACGGGTGGAAGTTGAGCGCGACGTTCCCCTGGTTGATCGCTGTCAGGGCGGAGCCGTTGACCTGCGCGGCGTTGTTCTGGTTCGACGCACCGGAGCCGGTGGCGACCTGTTGGGAAGTGGACGAGTTGCCGAGGTTGTTCCCGCCCACGCCGCTGCCGACGATGCCGGCGACGCTCGCATTCGATCCGTCGTTCGCGAAGGAGCCGTTGTCGGCCGAGGCCACTCCGCCGAAGAGCGCGGCGGCGAGGGGGAGGGCGGCGACTGCGGCGAGGACGCGGGCGGTACGGATGATTGCCATGTTCGTGGATCCTCCAGGAAACCGACGTGGGGGTGCTTGCAAGGCAGTTGGCCGACCGCCTCGGCGTTTTCTGTGGTGACGACGTCGCGAGACCAGAGTTGCCCACCGAATCCCCGGCGAACCACCCCGGAGCCCGTGATTCCCCCGCAAGCATGAGCAACATCGGATAAACCTCCTTTGCATCCCGACGTCCCAGGTCAACGGGCCTGCGGCGGTTGAAACCACGACCGGGCAAGAGGCGAAACGTTCCTCCGGAATGATCCCTTCCGGGCATGCCGAAAGGGCCGCTGCCTCCGGGAACCCCACCGTCTCCCGGGCCTGCGACCCTGCAATGCCAAGCTTCACGCCCCCTGCACGCCTCCAGTGCGCCCCGGCGCCCGCCGCGTACGCGGTACGAGCGCTACGCGACGAGCGCGACCCCGTCACGACCGAGGGCGCGGGCGGGGGCGGGGGCGGCGACCACGGCGAAGGCGGCGACAGGGGCAGCGGAAGGGGAGGGGACAGCCGCAGCCGGGGGAACCGGGTCGGTGGCGGCGAAGGCAGCAGGAGCGGCGGAACGCCGGACGGAGGGGGAGGCACCGTGCGCCTCGGCGCCGATCCGCTGCTTGATCGTCGGCGGGAGCGAGCGGCCCAGCACCATCGCCCGCCAGACCCGCCGCGCGACCGGCCGGCGCACGGAGGCGGCAGCAGGCCGGACGGCAGCACGGACCGGGCCGGTGCCCGGCGCCGCGGCGGCGACCGCCGGGGTGGCGGCCCGGCCCCGGAACCCGAGAGCGGCGAGGAACGCCATGAGCGCGGTGACCACTGCGGTCCGGAGCGACGTGAGGGTGATGCGCTGAGCCATGGCGGGGTGCCTCGATTCGCGATGTTCCGACGGGCGGATCTGCATACATTCGTCATGATGTGTCCGCAACCGGAGCGCTCCCACCACGCGCGCCGATCTTCCGACAAACACCACCCGAAAGGCCGAGCCCGGCCCCGGAGGCCGCCCGGCCGACCCCCGGCACCACCCTCCGCACCCCACCCCGATGACCAACCGTCGTGGACCGGCCGGACGTTGACGTTCGGCCGTCCCGGGGCCGCACCGCCCTGGTCGGCAACGCCGCGTACCGACCGCCGAACGGCCCCGTGGAACGACGAAGGGGCGCCCCGTACGGGGCGCCCCTGTCGGTCGGCGTCTGTGCCGACCTGGTGCGGTGGGTGTGGGATTTGAACCCACGGTGGCTTGCGCCACGACGGTTTTCAAGACCGTTCCCTTAGGCCGCTCGGGCAACCCACCTGGCCGGTACAGAGTACCGGGAGGTGGGAGGCGCTGGGGTCAGGAATTCTGGGCCTTGTCGTAGGCGGCCTTCGCCTCGTTGCCGAAGTACGGGCCGAACATCCGGTTCGGCAGGAAGTTGTAGCCGAAGCTGTTCACCGAGACCTGGGTGCCGAGGCCGGTGGCCTCGTTGAAGTCCTGGAACCAGGGGCCGCCGCTGGAGCCGCCCGTCATGTTGCAGGCCAGGCTGTGGTCCTTGGTCAGCAGGAAGTCCTTGCCCGTGCTGCCGCTGCAGTAGATCAGCTTCTTGCCGTCGTAGGGCGCCGCCGCCGGGAAGCCGAACGAGTACATCTTCTTGTTGTAGCCGCCGTTGAACAGGATGCCCTGGGCGCCGACGGCCTGGCTGAGCTTCTGGCCGTTCAGCGGGGCGACGACGGCGAGGCCGACGTCCATGTTCATGTCCTCGCTCGCGGCCCACTGGTCCGTCGCGAAGGTCTTCGTGGCCGACCACTGCCCGTACGGCGCGTTGCCGTCGTCGTAGCCCGGGACGAAGATCCAGTTGGTGTGCCAGGTGCCCTGGTACTTCACGCAGTGGCCTGCGGTGATCACCGTGCTGCCGTTGGCGCTGGTGATGGAGTCACCCGAGCAGGAAGCGGTCCGGTCACCGAAGGTGAAGAACACCCGGCCCGAGGTCTTCACCACCGCACCGCCGCCGGTCCACGCGCCGCCCGCCTGCGGGAACGCCGTCGGAGAGGCGGCCGCGGACGGCGTCGTCGGCGCGATCCGCGTGGCCTGCGCCGAGCTCGCGACGGGGGCGCGCCCACTGCCCGGCGCCGCCACCACGTCCAACGGTGTGGCGCTGCGCATCCGATCCGCGGTCCAGAAGCCCTGGGTGTGCTGCGGCCGGAACGAGGCGGGGGCATCGGCGGCGGTCGCAGGGCCGGCCGCCGAAAGCGCGCCCGCGATCAGGGCGCCCGCGGCCAGGAGGACCGATGCTGCCGTGCGATGACGATTCACGCATGACTCCTTCTGCCGTGCCCGGTCCCGTCGGACCGGGCAGGGTGGGGGTGAAGAGCTGTCGGTGCGGATCGGCCGCAGGGTCGCACGCGCGGCACGAGAAGTCAGGAGACAGTCGGAACGTTCGGTCGGTTCCGGCCAGGAATTGGCCAAGTCCCGTCCGTGCGGCGGTCATACGGTCAGCAGCACCCCGGCATACGAGACCCCGGCCACCACGATCCACGCGCCCAGCCCGAGGAGGGCGGCCCGGCCGCCGGTCCGCGCCATGGACGGGAGGTCGACCGCAGTGCCGAGTCCGAACAGGGCCGCGGCGAGCAGGAGCTCCTGCGCCGTGTGCGCCCAGTCCAGGGCCGCACCGGGCAGCACGCCCGTGGCGCGCAGGGCGGCCGCGGCCAGGAACCCGGCCACGAACAGCGGCACCGGCGCCGGGCGGCGCCCCGACGGCGTGCGCACGCCGGTACGGCGGGCCCGGACGGAGAAGGCCACGGCGGCCACCAGCGGGGCCAGCAGGGCCACCCGCATCAGCTTGACCAGCACCGCCTCGCCGAGTGCGTCCGGGCCGGCGGTCTGGGCGGTCGCCACCACCTGGCCGACGTCGTGGACGCTCGCCCCGACCCACCGCCCGAAGGCGGCGTCCGAGAGCCCGAGCGGGTCCTGGAGCAGCGGGAGGACCGCGATGGCCAGCGTCCCGCACAAGGTCACCAGGGCCACCGAGGCGGCCACGTCCTCCTCGTCGCTGCCCGACACCTGGCTGACGGCCCCGATGGCCGAGGCCCCGCAGATCGAGTAGCCGGTGGCGATCAGCAGCGGCTGGTCGCCCGGCAGCCCGAGTCGGCGGCCCAGCCAGAGCGTGCCGAGGAAGGTCGCCGCGACCACGGCCGCGACCATGGCCACCGTGGCCCAGCCCAGCCGCAGCACCTGGTCCAGGCCCAGGCCGAGGCCGAGCAGGACGATGCCGATCCGCATCAGCCGCCGGCCGGCCAGTGACAGGCCCGGGCGGCCGACGCCGCGTACGGTCGCCCGTACCCCGGGCAGGTGGGCGGCGGCGATGCCGAGGACCACCGAAGCGGTCAGCATCGGGATCCCCGGAACCAGCCGGTGCACTCCCCAGGCGACGGCGACACCGGCGGCAGCCATGGCCAACCCCGGCCAGGAGGAGGGTGTTTCACGTGAAACCGCGCCGGCAGCCGCACTTCCGGCCGCGCGTACCGGGCGGTTGAGCAGCGCCATCAGTCGGCGGGAAGGGTGTAGACGCGGCGTACGCTGCTGCCCAGGCGGCTGACGTCGGCCCCGTAGACGTGGATGGAAATCGCCTTGGTGCGACAGGAGTTGCGCACCTTGTGGATGTCCCCGGGAGGGGCGAAGCCGCAGACCTCGCCGACGCCGTTGACGACCTGCTCGGTGGCCACCAGGCGGGCCCCGGCGTCTCCCGCGGCGGGGGCGAGCCGGTAGCGCAACTCGCTCTCCTCGCCCTCGTGCACCCCGGCCACGCACCAGGAGACGTGGTCGTGGATGGCGGTCTCCTGGCCGGGCAGCCACACCAGCGCCACGACCGAGAAGCTGCCGTCCGCCTCGGCGTGCAGGACGTGCTGCCGGTACCGGTCGGGGCTCCCCACGCACTGCTCGGGCGTGAGCAGGTCGGCGGCGGCCAGGTGCGGGGCGAGGCGCTCGCCCACCAGGTAGGCGGTCAGGTCCGGGGCCAGGCCCCGGTCCACGACCGTGCGTATCTCACGGACGAGGGCGGACATCCTCGCGGTCGTCCGGGACGGTGTCGTGGTCGTGGTCGTGGTGGTCATATGGGCAGCGTCGAGGAGCCGACCCATCACGTCCAACGACAGTTCTCACCTGAAATCCCAAGCACAGCTTATGGATTCGGCGGGTGCGCGGTCAGCACCCTATGCGGTTGGAGGCCACCACCCTGAGCGCGTCGAGCACCACCGCCGTCGCCGGTATCCGCAGGTGATCGCGGTAGACGTAGGCGGCGATGTGTCGGCGGGCGGCCGGCTGGAGGGCCCGCCCGCACACCCGGTTCAGCGAGAGCGAAGGCAGCACCAGGGCGGGCATCATCGCCACGCCGAGCCCCTGCCCGACCATGCTCTGCACCACCAGGTTGTCGTCCGTGGCGAACCGGATGTCGGGGACGAAGCCCAGCTCGGCGCACTCGTGCAGAAGGTTGGCGCGGCAGCGCGGGCAGCCGGCGATCCACCGTTCCTCAGCAAGGTCGGCCAGGTGCACGGCCCGGCGCCGGGCCAGCGGGTGGCCGGTCGGCAGCAGCACCGTCAGCTGGTCCTCCAGCAGCCTGACCTCGGCGACCTCCCCGGGGATCTCCTCGTGGAGCCCGGGATAGGTGAAGGCCAGGGTGATGTCGCACTGGCCGCGCTCGAGCCGGCGCAGCGATTCCGGCGGCTCCCCCTCCAGCAGCTCGACCTGGATGCCCGGGTGGTCCTTGGCGAGGCTGCTGAGAGCCTCCGGGACGAGGGTGGCGTTGGCGCTGGGGAAGCCGCACAGCCGTACCCGGCCGGTGCGCAGGCGCGCGTACGCCTTCAGCTGGGCCTCGGCGGCGGTGAGGCTGCCGAGGATGGACTCGGCGTGCCGGGCCAGGGACTGCCCGGCCTCGGTGAGCTGCATCCTGCGGCCCACGCGGGTGAACAGCGGGGTGCCGACGGCGCGTTCCAGCGCCTTCATCTGCTGGGTGATCGCGGGCTGGGTGTAGCCGAGGACACGGGCGGCCGCCGAGTACGAGCCGGAGGCGACCACTTCGTGGAATGTACGGATGTGCCGCGAATCGAACACACGGGAAGCATAAGCGGACGTTGGGAGGGGCCGTAGGCGGAATCCCGCCCCCGGCCCCTCACCATCCGGCCACCTGCCGGGCGCCTGCCGGGCACCGGCTCGCTCCGGCCTGCCGCCGGCCGCTGCGCCGGCCGCTCCGGCTACTTGTCGCCGACGCGCGAGCCGAGGGTGATGTCCACGGTGGTCGGCTTGCCGTCGCGCAGGTACGTCAGCTTCACGACGTCGCCCGGCTTGTGCGTCCAGATCTCGCTGATGAGGGTCGGGCCGCTGTCGATCGGCCGGTCACCGAACCGCGTGATGACGTCACCGGGCCTCAGGCCCGCCTTGCCGGCCGGGCCGTTGGGGTCGACCAGCTCGTCGGCAGGCGCACCCTGCTCGGAGATCTTGGCGCCGTCCACCTTCGACTGGAGGTCCACGGAGACCGAGATGACGGGGTAGACCGGCTTGCCGGTCTTGATCAGCGACTCGGCCACGTTCTTCGCCTGGTTGATCGGGATGGCGAAGCCGAGGCCGATCGAACCGGCCTGGCCGCCGCCGAGGCCGCTGCTGCCGGCGGACTGGATCGCGGAGTTGATGCCGATGACCGCGCCGCGCCCGTCGATCAGGGGACCGCCGGAGTTGCCGGGGTTGATCGAGGCATCCGTCTGCAGGGCGCTCATGTACGAGCTCTTGCCGCCGGAGCCGTCTCCGGAGGCCACCGGGCGGTCCTTGGCGCTGACGATGCCGGTGGTCACGGTGTTGGACAGGCCGAACGGCGCGCCGATGGCGATGGTCGGATCGCCGACCGCGACCTTGTCGGAGTCGCCGAGCGGCAGGGGCTTGAGCCCGGACGGCGGGTTCTTCAGCTTGATCACGGCCACGTCGTAGCCCTGGGCCCGGCCGACGACCTCGGCGTCGTACTTCTTGCCGTCGGGGAAGGTCGCGGAGAGCTTGCCGCCGTTCGCCGCGGAGGCGACCACGTGGTTGTTGGTGAGGATGCGGCCCTCCTGGTCGTAGACGAAGCCGGTGCCGGTGCCGCCCTCGCCGTCGCCCGCGGAAGCCTGGATGGTGACCACGCTGGGCAGCGCGGCGGCGGCGAGGCCCGCGACGGAGCCGGGCTCGCGCTTGAGGTCCTTCGGCGTGTTCCCGGCGGTGATCGTCGTCGAGCCGAAGCCGTCCTTGTCGTTCCGCTCGGCGGCCCAGTAGCCGACGCCGCCGCCGACGCCGCCCGCGAGGAGGGCCGCGACGAGCACGGCGGCGATCAGACCGCCCCGGCCCTTCGCCTTGGCCGGCGGAACCCCGTCGGCCAGGGACGCACCCCAGCCGCCGCCGTGGCCGCCGCCCGCCCCGTACGCCGGGGCCGCCGGCGGCGGGGGCGGCCAGCCCTCCGCCCCGTGCGCGGCGGGGGCAGCGGCCTGGGCCGGGTACGGCTGCTGCTGCGGATGCGGTGTGGGGGCCTGGGCGTAGCCCGGGGCCTCGGCCGGGGTCGGCGGGATCTGCTGAGTGTGCTCCGCGCTGGGCGCGTTCGTCGGCGGGAGCTGCTGGGTCGCGGGCTCGGCGGCCGGCGCGGCGTGGACCGGGACCTGGGCCGTCGGCGCAGCGTGACCCGGGGCCTGGGCGGCCGGCGCAGCCGGGGCCGCAGGCGCCGGGGGCTCGGCGGGCGCGGCCGGCGCAGGCGTCGCGGAAGCAGGAGCGGCCACCGGGGGTGCGGACGGGGCCGCGGGGGGCGTCGGGGCCGCGTTGCCCTCGTTCTCGGTGCTCACAGCGCTCTCTCCTCGTCACACACGGCTTCGTACAACCAACGTTTAGGCCCGACTGAACGTTCGACGAGCCTCACAAGTTCCAGGGAAAGCGTTCCCCATCACCCGTCAGAGCACTGTAAGCCGGACCTGTGCGTCTCCCCCATCCTTCATCTCCGGCATTTCGGTCGCATCCGCAGGCGGGACCCGCCGTCCGGGGCCCCCGCGGTGGCACCATGACCCGGTGACCCACGCAACGCCGCCCATCCAGGTCGTCGCCCACCGCGGAGCTTCGGAGGACGCCCCCGAGCACACGCTGGCCGCCTACCGCAAGGCCATCGAGGACGGCGCCGACGCCCTCGAATGCGATGTCCGGCTCACGGCCGACGGCCATCTGGTCCTGGTCCACGACCGCCGGGTCAACCGCACCTCCAACGGCCGCGGCGCCGTCTCCGCCCTGGAGCTGGCGGACCTCGCCGCCCTCGACTTCGGCTCCTGGAAGGACCGCGAGGAGTCCCCCGACTGGGTCGCCGACCCCGAGCGCACCTCCGTGCTGACCCTGGAGCGGCTGTTGGAGCTGGTCGCCGATGCGGGGCGGCCCGTACCGCTCGCGATCGAGACGAAGCACCCCACCCGCTGGGCCGGACAGGTGGAGGAGCGCCTCCTCTTCCTCCTCAAGCGGTTCGGGCTGGACGCCCCGCCCTCCGACGGCCCCCACCCGGTCCGCGTCATGAGCTTCTCCGCCCGCTCCCTGCACCGGGTCCGGGCCGTGGCGCCGACCGTCCCGACCGTCTACCTCATGCAGTTCGTCTCGCCGCGCATGCGCGACGGCCGGCTGCCGGCGGGAGTGCGGATCGCCGGCCCGGGCATGCGGATCGTGCGCAACAACCCGGGCTTCGTCCGCAGGCTCCAGAACGCCGGCCACTCCGTCCACGTATGGACCGTGAACGAACCGGATGACGTTCAGCTCTGCGCTGATCTGGGTGTAGAAGCGATCATCACGAACCGGCCACGTCAGGTTCTGTCCCAGCTCGGACGCTGACGTCCCGATTTGCCCACCCGCCCCGTACGGCTCGTGCGTGACACGGTGTGCCCCGGCGCATCCGCTCCGCAGTCGCTGGTCATGAATGCGTCAGAGGGCTCCGCTTCACCGGTTTCCGGTCCAGGCCACGGGGGCATCCAGACCATGGCGTGGGACTAAGGAGGTTCCGGGGGTGGCGTTGGTGGTGGCACAGGAAGTGCCCACGTCGTCGTGCGTGGACGTACGCCATGGTCCTGCGGGCGTGGGTGAGGCGAGACACCGGATGCGCGAGCAGCTGCGCATCAGCGGGGTGTCCGAATCGGTCGTGGACGACGCCGTACTGATCCTTTCCGAACTGCTCAGCAACGCCTGCCGGCACGGCAGACCGCTGGGCGCGGGCGAGGTCGGGGACGGGGAGATTCGCGCCGCATGGCGCGTCGACCAGGCGGGGCGGCTGACGGTCGAGGTGACGGACGGGGGCGGACCCACCCGGCCCGTTCCGGCCACGCCTTCGGTCACCGCGCACGGCGGCCGGGGGCTGAACATCATCAGCGCCCTCGCACAGGACTGGGGAGTGCGGGACGGGGCGGCGGGCGAGGTCACCGTATGGGTGATCGTCGCGTGCGGGCCCCGCCACGTCGATTTTGCTACGCGCGTTGCGGCCCCGGTCCTCGACTTCGCCTCGGCCTTCGACGACCTGGATCCCTGACCGGATCGCGGCCGTCCGCACACGCGGCCGACCGGGAGCGCACGCCGACCGTGCTCCCGGCCGCACCCCACCGGTTGCGGCGGTACGAGCGGCTAGGCTCACGCCCAGACGCAACAGCCGTACCGCCGCAACCGGGAGTCACGCACGATGGCCAAGAAGCGCCCCGCAGCCAAGACTGCAAAGCCGCAGATCGAGAACGGGGAGATCCCGGTGGTGGGCGCCCGCGAGCCCTGCCCCTGCGGATCCGGCCGCCGCTACAAGGCCTGCCACGGCGCGGCCGCCTCGCACGCCGCCACCGCGCACGTGCAGCGTCCGTTCGAGGGTCTGCCGAACGAGTGCGACTGGGTGGCGCTGCGCGAGCTCGTGCCCGCGGCCACCGTCCCGCTCTCGCTCAAGGGCGGCCTGCCCGAAGGCGTCCCCTCCGTCACGCTGGTGACCGTACTGCCCATGGCTTGGCCGGCGCTGCGCCGCGAGGACGGCTCCGTCCTGCTCGGCCTGCAGAACGACTCCACCACCGGGGACCTCGCCCGCGACATGGCCGACACCCTGGAGCGCGCGCTCGCCACGGAACCGGGCAATCCCGTTCCGGGCCGCCGGGTTCCCGCCGAGGGGCCGCGACTTCAGGATCTCCTGGACACGGACGGCGTTTTCGAGCCGGTTGTGCACAGCGGCTTCGAATTCTGGATTCCGGATGCGGAGACCGCCCAGAACGCCTCCCCGGAGATCGCCGCCTCCCTGGAGCGCGCCAACGCCGCCGCCATCCCCACCGTCAAGCTGGCCGGTGTGGACGCGGCCTACTGGTGCGAGACCCCGGACAAGAACCACCTGCGCTGGGTCATGCCGCACCCCGAGGAGAAGCTGCTCGACGCCCTGGCCCGGCTGCACGCGGCGGGCACCTCCTCGCTCGGCGAAGGCACGCGGCTCGTGGGCTCCTTCCGGGCGCACGGCCTGATGGTCCCGGTGTGGGACCTGCCCACCGGGATGACCGCGCAGGACGTGGAGAAGCCGGCCGCGGAGTTCGCGGAGCGGCTGGCCACGGCCCTGGCCTCGGATGCCCCGCTGACCGCGGAGGAGCGCCGGGCGCGCGGCGGGCTCACCAACCGCCAGATCACGCTCAGCTGATCCGGGAGCGGCCCGCAGGGGCGGTGACCGGAGTCACAACTCCCGCTAATCGCCTGCAAATCGGTGTCTGAATATCAGAGATCGAATTTGCGAACAGGCGATCTCTTGTTACCGTTCTTGTAGCCCGGTCGCTGGTGCATCCCCCGTCGCCAGCGACCGGGCCCTTCCATTTCCGGGCCGGGTCAACCGTCCGCCGGTGCCGGTGAGTTGCTCCCGGACCGCAGCAGCAGGTGTCCTTCGTCGCCCGGAGCCGCGTACTCCGCCACCGCCGAGTACGCGTCCTGCAGCCCTGCCGAAGGCTCCCGCGGCGTCTCGCACAGCCCCGGTTCGTCCCCCGCCCCGACCGTGCAGCGGATCTGGACCGTGTGCCCGGCCGGCCCCATCACCGTCAACACCGCGTCCAGGGCGCGGCCGCTGGTGTTGCGGTAGTAACTGCGGCCCCACGTCCGGCCCTCGGCGGCCAGGACGCACGTCTGCGCCTCCAGCCCCGGCGGAGCGGAGAGTTCGGGTCCGCACCGGGAGTCGGTGCGGGGCTGTTCGGGCGGACCGGGCTGCTGCGGTGCGGCCGATGCCGGCGCACCCGAGGGGGCGGCGGAACCGGGACCGCCGGACTCCCCCGCTCCGGCCGGGCGGCCGTCGGCCGCGGCAGCAGGTGCCGGCGTACGGGAACGGCCCTGAGAACCGGAAGAGCCCGAAGAGCCTGAAGAACCGGAAGGGCCTGAAGAACCGGAAGAGGCCGAGCGGCCCGAGGGGTCGGCAAACCCGAGCGACGAGAGCAACCCGCCGCCTTTTCCGTCATCCTGACCGGCGAAATCCGGTCCGGCGATCGCTCCTGCCAGCGGGAGCGACAAGATGATCAGCACACCGGCGCCGATACCGATCAAGCGGAGATTCATTCGGCGAACATAGCGATGCGGGAATGGGGCACGGAGATCCCCGCGCCCAATTCCCTTGGAAACGCGTCGCTCTGGCACCCGTACGAGTGATCCGGAGGGGTCCAGGGCGCCAGGTGAGCCCGGAAGGCGCAGGCCCTGCCGGTCCGCTCAGTACGCGAGCCGGCTGCCGCCGCCGGAGGCCCCGCTGCTCGCCTCGACCAACGCGTGCACCACGGCCTCGACCTCGGGCAGCCACAGGCTCCCGGTATCCGCCGGTTCCCGCTCCCAGCGCACCTGTCCGCCGCCGGACGCGGGCGAGGGCGGCAGCAGCAGGTAGCCGCCCTCGCCGTGGAAGCGCAGCGCGGAGGGCACGTGGTCCTTGGCGTAGAGGAGTTCGCCGAGGCGCTCCAGCGAGTACGGCGCCACCAGCAGCGACCAGCGGGTGGGCGTGGCCGCGATCGGGCCGAGCCGCATGCCCTGCGCGTCCAGCCGTACGACGGCCCGCGCGGCCGCGGCGGCCGGCAGGCTCACCGCGCACGGAGCGGAGCCGCCGGTGGCGAGCAGCACCGGGGCACTGGGCCGGCGGGTCCACCACCACGCGACCATCCGGGGGTCGGTGGTGGCCGCGAGCAGCCCGGGGTCGAAGGGGTGTGCCCCGGGGACGGGGCAGTCGGGGTCGGGGCAGGCGCACCGCGCGCCGTCGGACCCGCCGCCGGCCCGGCCGACGCCGGGCAGAACGGGCCACTGCCAGACGGAGGCGCAGGTCAGCGCGGTGTCGAGGAGGGCCGGGTCGGGGGAAGCCGGGTCGGGGGAAGCCGGGTCGCCGCTCTGCACCGCGGCGGGCCGAAGGGTTTTCAGGCGGTTGCGGAGCCGCTGGAGACGCCTTCCGAGGATCTCGCGCATGAGCGCTCGTTCCTTTCCGTTGAACGCCGAGGGCCACATCACACCATGTGAGCGGTGTCTCACCACACGTACACGTTTCGCGTCACTGTCCGCCAGAAGCAGGTTCACACGGTTCGTGCAGTTTTCTTACGGGCTCATGAAACGCCCGGCGGGGGCGGAACGCGACCCGCGCCGGCGCCGGGACCGGCTGCCGCTGCTGAGGACGGCGGCCCGTGCCGGGCGGTTCCCGGCGGACGCCGGGCTGCGCCAACTGTCCCCGGACATCACGGACTACGTACCCGGGGCCACTTCGACGCCTGACCAGTCGATCGCAAAAACCGTCCGCTTCCGGCTTTTTCCAGCCAAGTTCTAGCCTTGGCTGGACCGTGAGTTGCTGTCTCACGGACACCAGGATTCCCACCGGGACAATGCTGGACATCGATCCTCGTGTGCGTGTAGATGTGGATTCATTGATGGCGGCGCAGCACGATCTGGGGGTTTGCGATGCTATATGGCGAATCGCACCAGGTGGAAAGGCGGACGCCATGAGCGCCCCGCATCTGCCGAAAGTGGCTGGAATCGATCCGGAAGCTACAGCGGTCCCGCACACTACGGCACCCGCGCCCGCCCGCACCGTGCTCGCACCGGCCGCGGCGCCCGCCCCGAGCACGCTCATCCAGGACCGGCTCGCGGGCATGGTCTCCGACCTGACCACCCTCCACGAACTGACCGAGCGACTCGCCCGCGCCTGCGACCTCGACTCCTCCCTCCAGGAGTTCCTGCGCGCCGGAGCCGCCCTCGTCGGCGCGCGCCGCGGCCTGATCGTCCTGGAGCCCTCCGACGGCCTCGGCCCCACCACCACGATCGGCCTCGGCCTCGGCCGCGCGGACCTCGGGCACATCGAGACCGTGCCGCGCGCCGCGACCTCGTACGGCCGCATCCTCGACGGACTCCCCGACGCCCACGGCGGCTCCGAGGTGCTCCCCGAGCCCGATGCCGCCCCCGGCATCGGCGGGTACGGCGCGCCCGTCGACCCCCGGCACCGGGAGGTCGCCGCCCGGCTCGGCTACGCCGCCAGCTACGCCCTGCCGCTGACCGCCGAGGCCACCGGCCGGCTCGGCGCGGCCGTCTGGCTCTACGACGAGCAGGCCGAACCGAGCGACCGCCAGCGCGACCTCGCCGGCCTCTACGCCCGGCACGCCGCCGAGCACCTGGCCCGGATGCTCGAGGTGGAACGGTCCCGCAGCCGCCTGGCCACCGTGGCCGAGGAGTTGCTGCCCAGCCGGCTGCCCCGGATCCCGGGTGTCCAGCTCGCCGCCCGCCACCACACCGGGCCGCGGGGCGGCGGCGACTGGTACGACGCGCTGCCGCTGCCCGAGGGCGCGCTCGGGCTGGCCGTCGGCTCCGTCACCGGCGCCGGGCCCAGCGCCGTCGCGGCCATGGGCCGGCTGCGGGCCTCGCTGCGGGCGTACGCCGTCATGGAGGGCGAGGACCCCGTCGCCGTCCTGTCCGACCTCGAACTGCTGCTGCGGCTGACCGAGCCCGCGCGCTGCGCCACCGCCCTGTTCGCCTACTGCGAGCCCGCCCAGCGCAAGATCCTGCTGGCCGGTGCCGGGCACGCCCCGCCGCTGGTGGTCGGCGAGCGGCGCACGGAGTACGTGGAGACCTCGCTGTCGGCGCCGCTCGGGATGCTGTCCTGCTGGGAGGCGCCGAGCGTGGAGATCGACGCCGCGCCAGGAGAAACGGTGCTGCTGTACACCGACGGGCTGCTGCGGCGCACCGGGGATGCGATGGACCGGGCCTACGCCCGGCTGCACGCGGCAGCGGCGGGGGCGCCGCGCGGCGTCCGGGACGATCCGGCGGCGCTGTGCGACCACGTCCTGCGGACGGTGCTGCCCGAGGGCGACCCGGCGCTGGCGGCCGTGGTCGGCCCGACCGGCCCGGCGGGTGCGCCGGCCGGGATGCCCACCGCCCCGACTGCGCCCGGCCTGGCCGCGGCCGGGGGCCGCACG
The DNA here is from genome assembly GCF_040636955.1 of Streptomyces sp. NPDC032472. Lineage (NCBI taxonomy): Bacteria > Bacillati > Actinomycetota > Actinomycetes > Kitasatosporales > Streptomycetaceae > Streptomyces > Streptomyces sp. NPDC032472. The sequence goes on along the minus strand of NZ_JBEZVK010000012.1, from coordinate 16,437 downwards.
GGGGAGGCAGTGGAGGACATCGTCCTGCTCGCCGCCCGCTTTGACTGATTTGTCACATCCGCGGCCGGGCGTCTTCCCCTCGCACATACGATGGACAGGGTCCCTACCCGGTCCTGTCTGTCGTAGCTGAGGAGAAGACGTGGCTGACGAGCTCACCCCGGAGACCCCGGAAGAAGAGCAGCCCAAGGAGACGCACAAGCCGCGCAAGAACGGGCTCTACCCGGGCGTCAGCGACGAACTCGCCGAAAACATGCGCACGGGCTGGGCGGACACAGAGCTGCACGGCCTGGAGCCGATCGCCCAGGCCGAGCACACCGCCGCCCGCCGAGCCGCGCTGTCCGCACGCTTCCCCGGCGAGCGCCTCGTCGTGCCCGCCGGCCGGCTGAAGGTCCGCTCGAACGACACCGAGTACCCGTTCCGCGCCTCCACGGAGTACGCGTACCTGACCGGCGACCAGACCGAGAACGGCGTCCTGGTCCTGGAGCCCTCCGGCGAGAGCGGCCACACCGCGACCGTCTACCTGCTGCCCCGCTCCGACCGCGAGAACGGCGAGTTCTGGCTGTCCGGCCAGGGCGAGCTGTGGGTCGGCCGCCGCCACTCCCTCGCCGAGGCCGAGCGGCTCCTCGGCATCCCCGCCAAGGACGTCCGCGAGCTCGCCGACGCCCTCGCCGAAGCGACCGGCCCGGTCCGCGCGGTCCGCGGCCACGACGCGGTCATCGAGAAGGCCCTGACCGACAAGGTCACCGCCGAGCGGGACGAGGAGCTGCGCGTCTACCTCTCCGAGGCCCGCGCGGTGAAGGACGACTTCGAGATCGGCGAGCTGCAGAAGGCCGTCGACTCCACCGTCCGCGGCTTCGAGGACGTCGTGAAGGTCCTGGACAAGGCCGAGGCCACGTCCGAGCGCTACATCGAGGGCACCTTCTTCCTGCGCGCCCGCGTCGAGGGCAACGACGTCGGCTACGGCTCGATCTGCGCCGCCGGCCCGCACGCCTGCACCCTGCACTGGGTCCGCAACGACGGCCCCGTCCGCCCCGGCGACCTGCTGCTCCTCGACGCCGGCGTGGAGACCCACTCCCTCTACACCGCCGACGTCACCCGCACGCTGCCGATCAACGGCACGTACACCGACATCCAGCGCAAGGTCTACGACGCGGTGTACGAGGCCCAGGAGGCGGGCATCGCCGCGGTCAAGCCGGGCGCGAAGTTCCGCGACTTCCACGACGCCGCCCAGCACGTACTGGCCGAGAAGCTCGTCGAGTGGGGCCTGCTGGAGGGCCCGGTCGAGCGCGTCCTGGAGCTGGGCCTGCAGCGCCGCTGGACCCTGCACGGCACCGGCCACATGCTCGGCATGGACGTGCACGACTGCGCCGCCGCCCGCACCGAGGCCTACGTCGACGGCACGCTGGAGCCGGGCATGTGCCTGACCGTCGAGCCCGGCCTGTACTTCCAGGCCGACGACCTGACCGTGCCCGAGGAGTACCGGGGTATCGGCGTCCGCATCGAGGACGACATCCTCGTCACCGAGGACGGCAACCGGAACCTGTCGGCCGGCCTGCCGCGCGCCTCGGCCGAGGTCGAGGACTGGATGGCGCGCCTGAAGGGCTGACGCCGCGGGCCGCTCAACCCCGAACGGGCGGGATCTCGTACGCACTGTCGTACGCAGGTCCCGCCCGTCGGCGTTCCCGCAGCGGCCTCGCCGCCGCTACGAGGCCTTGAGCAGGGCACCCTCGCGCCACTTGAGGATCTTGTCGAAGCTGACCACCGCACCGCGGCCCGGCCGGTTGCGGAACCGCACGTGGTCCGCGAGCTCCTCGATCAGCCACATCCCGCGGCCGTTCTCGCGCTCGGACGGCTCCACGGCGTCGCGGGCGTCCCGGGGCGCCGACGCCCGCTCCGGCTGCGCCTCCGGAAAGCCCGGGCCCGAGTCGGTCACCTCGATCCGGCAGCGGTCCCCGTCGAGGTACGCCGTGACGCGGTAGCCGGAGTGCGCCTCCGGGAGCGGATCACCGCCGTGGCCGGCGGGCTGCGCCGGTCCGCCGTGCTCCACCGCGTTGGCGCAGGCCTCGCTCAGCGCCACCGACAGCTCGAAGGAGATGTCCGGATCCACCCCCGCGGTCTCCATGGTTCTCAGCAGCAGCCGCCGGGCGAGCGGCACGCTCGCGGCTTCGCGCCTCAAGTGGAGAGACCACCAGATGCTCATACGGGTACCTATTGCCGCCCACGGCGGACCGTAAGCCCCCGACCGCCTCCGGAGCCCTCATTCGGCCGATGCGGCTCATGCGGGGGCGTTGTATGCGCACGGGGTCGTGGGCTCCCTCCGGCCGTGGTGTCGTGGGCACGCTCCGGTTCGTCGGCACACTCCAGTCGCAGGCGCACTCCGGCTGTGGGCGCACCCCGGCCCCGCGAACCTGACGGCCTTGCGGACCTGCCGTAGGGAGGGCGTGAGTGCAGTGCGATGATGGCCCGGCCATGACTGTCCCCCACACGACGCCCGCCGGAGCCGGTCTCCGGCTGCTCCGGGCCGCGGTGTTCACCGCGGTCTGCGTCGTGCTGTCGGCGGGCGGGCACGCCCTGGCGTCCTGCGCCACCGTGCCCTGGTGGGCCCTCGCCCTCGGCTTCCTGGCCGTGCTCGCCGTCGCCGCCCCGCTCGCGGGCCGCCGACGCTCGCTGCCCGGGATCGCCGCGGGACTCGCCGTCGGCCAGCTGGGCCTGCACGCCGTGTTCGGCCTCGGCCAGCACAGCGCCGCGGCCGCACAGGCGAGCACCCCCTCCGACACCTCGCTCGCGGCGCTCGCCGCGCAGCTGGTGTGCGGGGGCAACTCGGTCCCGCTGACCCCGTCCGACGCCCGGCAGATCCTGGAGGCCGCCGGACTCGACCCGGCCGCCCTCGCCGCCCAGGCGGCGGTCCAGGGGCACCTCGGCCACGCCCACATGGCACAGGCCTCCGCCGCTCCGGCCACCGGCCTGTTCAGCCCCGGCATGCTCCTCGGCCACCTGCTGGCCGCGCTCGCCGCGGGCTGGCTGCTCGGGCGCGGCGACGCCGCCCTGTTCCGGCTGGTCGAGCTGTCGCGCGGCAGTGCGGCGGTGGACCCGGTGCGCCCGCTGCGCGCCGCGCTGGCTTTCGTACGGGCGCTCGCGGCCGGGCTTGCGGGCGCACCCGCCCGGGGTCGGCAGGCTCCGCGGACCGCGTCCGAGCCGGCTCCGTACACCGGCAGGGAAACGCTCCAGCACACGGTGGTCCGGCGCGGGCCGCCCGCGGCCTTCGCCCTCGCAGCCTGACGCGGCACCCCTGATCCCCGGAGCACCCGGGGCGCTGGTGCCGCGGAATCCGCGCGCGCCCGCGTGCGGTGCCACCGTCACCCTGCCTCTGGAGTGTTCCGCCATGAAGACCTCGAAGACCTCGCGCGTCTCCCTCGCCGCCGCCCTTGCCGCCGGAGCCGTCCTCGTCCTGTCCGGTCCCGCCTTCGCGCACGTCAGCGTGCAGCCCGGGGAGGCCGCGAAGGGCGGCTACGCCACCTTGAACTTCAAGGTCCCGAACGAGCGCGACAACGCGTCTACCACGCAGCTTGAGGTCAATTTCCCGACCGACCAGCCGCTGTCGTCCGTGATGCCGCAGGACATCCCCGGCTGGACCGTCACGGTCGAGAAGACCAAGCTCGACAAGCCGCTGACCGTGCACGGCAAGCAGATCAACGAGGCCGTCACCAAGGTGACCTGGAGCGGCGGCAAGATCGAGCCGGGCAAGTTCCAGCAGTTCCCGGTCTCCGTCGGCAAGCTGCCGGACAACGCCGACCAGATGGTCTTCAAGGCGATCCAGACGTACGACAACAACGAGGTCGTCCGGTGGATCGAGGAGGCCAAGGAGGGTGCGGCCGAGCCGCAGAACCCGGCGCCCGTCCTGAAGCTGACGGCCGCCAAGGCCGCCGACGGCCACCACGACGACGCCAAGAAGCCGGCCGACTCCGACGACCACGCCAAGGAAGGCCACGAGGAGGCCGCTGCCAAGAGCGGCTCCGACACGACGGCGCGCGCCCTCGGCATCGCCGGCATCGTCGTCGGCCTCGGCGGTCTCGCGTTCGGTATCGCCTCGCGCCGCCGCGCCTCCTGACCCGGCGCCCTCCGGGGCCGTATCCAGAAACATCCGCACAGCCGGGGGCCCGGCGCGGCCGGAAGCGGGACTGCCCGCGTCCGCGGCGCCGCCCTGCCCGGCCGTGCATCCGCACACAACCCCCGATCCCAGGGACATCCTCACCATGCGCACCACACGTGTGACGACGGTCGCCGCCCTCCTCGCGGCGGCCGCGCTCACCCTCACCGCCTGCGGCGGCGAGCCCGCCGCCAAGACCCCCGCGGTCACCCAGCTCACCGGCCAGTCCGAGCCCGGCCGGGCGACCGTCCTCGACCGGCCCTTCGACAAGCCGGAACTCGTGCTCACGGACACCACGGGCAAGCCGTGGAACCTGCGCGAGCAGACCAAGGGCAAGCCGACGCTCATCTACTTCGGCTACACCAACTGCCCCGACGTGTGCCCTCTGACAATGAGCAACATCGCCGTCGCCAAGAAGGCACTGCCCACGGCGGACCAGGACAACCTCCGGGTCGTCTTCGTCACCACCGACCCCGAGCGCGACACCCCCGAATCCCTCGGTGCCTGGCTCAAGGCCCAGGACCCGTCCTTCATCGGGCTGACGGGGGACTTCCCCACGATCCAGGCCGCCGCGCGCAAGCTCGGCATCGGCATCGACCCCGCCAAGAAGGAGGCCGACGGCAAGGTCGTCTCCATGCACGGTGCCCAGGTCATCGCGTTCTCGCCCAAGACCGACGAGGGCTACGTCCTCTACGGCGAGGGCACGACCGTCGACGACTACACCAAGGACCTGCCGAAGATCGCCAAGGGGGAGAACCCGTGAACCGCCGCACCATCCGCACCCTGGCCACCGCCCTCTCCGTGACGGCTGCCCTGGCCATATCCGGCTGCTCCTCGGACTCCGGCTCCGGCTCCGATTCCGGCGGCAAGGCCGCAGCGGACAAGCCGAAGCCGACGGTCAGCGGTGCGTTCATGCCCGAACCGGTCAACGACAAGATGGCCGGCGCCTTCATGGTCATCAAGAACGACTCCAAGACCGCCGACAAGCTCACCGCCGTCACCAGCCCGCTCTCCGACGACCTGCAGATCCATGAGACCAAGGACCAGAAGATGCAGCAGGTCCCGTCCATGGACCTGCCGGCGAACGGCGAACTGAAGCTGGAGCGCGGCGGCAACCACATCATGTTCATGGGGCTCAAGGACAAGCCGAAGGTCGGCGACAAGGTCACCATCGAGCTGCGCTTCGAGAAGGCCGACCCGGTCAAGGTCGAACTGGACGTGAAGGAACGGACGTACCAGGCCCAGAACACCAACGCCCACTGACGGACCGAGGGACTGACACGCCATGACGGCCACCGCCCCCGCCCCTTCCACGGCCCGCGACCGGGCCGCGGCGATCCTGCCGCGGCTCGCGCTGGTCCTCGCAGCCCTGTTGGCGAGCCTGTTCACCGCGGCCGGCCCGGCCGCGGCGCACGCCGCACTCACCGCGAGCGACCCCAAGGACGGAGCGGTGGTCGCCACGGCCCCCGCCCAGGTGACCCTGTCCTTCTCGGAGCAGGTCGCCATGGGCGGCGACTCCATCCGCGTCCTGGACCCCCAGGGCAAGCGGGTGGACACCGGCGAACTGCGGGACATGTGCAGCGGATCCACCGTCCGGTACGGCACCGCCCTGCACTCCGGGCTGCCCGACGGCACCTACACCGTCGCCTGGCAGGCCGTCTCCGCGGACAGCCACCCCGTCTCCGGTGCCTTCACCTTCTCCATCGGCGCCCCCTCGGCCACCAGCGTCTCGCTCCCCTCCCGCGAGGCGGGAGGCGGGCCCGTCGGCATCGCGTACGGCATCGCCCGCTACGCCGCCTACGCCGGCTTCACCGTCCTGGTGGGCGCCTCCGCCTTCATCCTGCTGTGCTGGCGCCGGGGCGCCGCCGAGCGGCCGCTGCAGAAGCTCGTCCTGCGCGCCTGGGTCACGCTCACCGCCGCCACCCTCGCGATGCTGGTGCTGCGCACCCCGTACACCGGGTCCGGGAAGTTCGCCGACGTGCTCGACCTCGACGGCCTGCGGGCAGTCCTGGGGACCAAGACCGGTGCCTCCCTGGTGTCGCGGCTGCTGCTGCTGGGCGCCGCCGCGCTGTTCCTCGCCGTCCTGTTCGGCGCGTACGCGCGCCGGCAGGCCGGCGAGAGCGGGACCGTCGGCACCGGCGCCGAGGACGAGACAGACGCAGAGAAGAACAAGGAGAAGGACAAGGAGACCGGCGACCTGGAGTTCGGGCTCGGGATCGGCGGGGCCGTCGTCGCCGGCGGCATCGCCGCGACCTGGGCCCTGTCCGAGCACGCCTCCACCGGCATCCAGCCCGGTATCGCCATGCCGGCCGACATCCTGCACCTGCTGGCCGTCGCCGCCTGGCTCGGCGGACTCACCGCGCTCCTCGTCGCACTCCACAAGGTGCCCGGAATGGAGCGCGAGGCGGTCCGGCGCTTCTCCCGGGTCGCCTTCACCAGCGTCGTCGTCCTCACGATCACCGGCCTCTACCAGTCCTGGCGCCAGGTCGGCAGCTGGTCGGCGCTGACCGGAACCTCCTACGGGCGGCTGCTGCTGATCAAGGTCGGCCTCGTCGCCGTTCTCGTCGGGATCGCCTACGTCTCGCGGGGCTGGACCGCACGGCTGGCCCAGGTATCTGCCGCGCGGCCGGTCGAGGTCGGCGCACCGGCGGGCCGTGTCTCCGCCCCGGCCACCGCTGGGAGCACCTCCGGTGAAGCGGCCCTGGCCGATGTTTCACGTGAAACGGACTCCGCCGACGTTTCACGTGAAACATCCCCCACCGAGGAAGCCGCCCTCGAGGAAGCCGCCCCCGAGGACCCGAAGCGGGCCGCGCAGCTGGCCCGGCAGCGGGCGGCGCGCGAGAACGCACGGGAGCGGCAGGCCCGCGACGCCGATCCGAACCGGGCCGGCCTGCGCCGCTCGGTTCTCGCCGAGGCCGCGGTGGCCGTCGTCCTGCTCGCCGTGACCACCGTGCTCACCGGTACCGAGCCCGGGCGTACCGCGCAGAAGGAGGCGGGGCGCAGTTCCGGCGCGGCCTCCACGGCGGTCCCCGACCGTGCGGTCAAGGTGACGCTGCCGTTCGACACCGGCGGCCCCAGCGGCAAGGGATCGGTGCGGCTGGAGCTCGACCCGGGCCGGGTCGGCGCCAACACCCTCCACCTCTGGGTGGAGTCCCCCGAGGGCGGGCCGCTCGACGTCCCGGAGCTCAAGGTGGCCTTCACCCTGCCCGCCAAGGACATCGGCCCCCTCCCGCTCGTTCCCGAGCGGGCGACGCCGGGACACTGGAGTGCCTCCGGAGTGCAGCTGCCGCTCACCGGGGAATGGCGGATCGACGTGACCGTCCGCACATCCGACATCGACCAGACGACCGTCCAGAAGACCGTGAAGATCGGCTGACCAGCGTGAGCGAGAGCAACCCCCACATCGACATCTCCCGCCGCCGGCTGCTGGGCACCGTGGGTGCCGCAGGCGCCACCGGGCTCGCGCTGGGTGCGACGGGCGGCGCGCTGGTGCACTCCGCGCTCGGCGACGCGCCGGCCGGAGCCTCCGGCGCGGCGGGAGGCCTGGCCTCGGTGGGTGCCACCCGGGTCGCCTTCCACGGCGAGCGCCAGGCCGGCATCACCACGCCCCTCCAGGCCAAGGGCCACGTCCTCGCCTTCGACCTGGCGCCCGGCGCCGGCCGCAAGGAGGCCGCCGCCCTGCTGCGACGCTGGTCCGAGACGGCCCGCCGGCTGATGGCCGGTGAGACTGCACCGACAGCGGATTCGGGCATCGCCCTCGACTCCGGGCCGTGCTCGCTCACCGTCACCTTCGGGTTCGGCCACTCCTTCTTCGAGCGCACCGGGCTCACGGACCGTCGGCCCACGGCGCTGGACCCGCTGCCGGACTTCTCCGCCGACCAGCTCGATCCCCAGCGCAGCAACGGCGACCTGTGGGTGCAGATCGGCGCCGACGACGGCCTCGTCGCCTTCCACGCGCTGCGCGCGCTGCAGAAGGACGCCGGGGACGCCGCCCGGGTGCGCTGGCAGATGAACGGCTTCAACCGCTCTCCCGGGGCCACCGCCTCCCCGATGACCGCCCGCAACCTGATGGGCCAGGTCGACGGGACCGCGAACCCCAAGCCGGCGGACCCCGACTTCGACAAGCGGATCTTCGTGCCCGCGGCCGGGCCGGGCCCTGCCGCGCACGCGTGGATGGGCGGGGGCTCGTACGCCGTCGTGCGGCGCATCCGGATGCTGCTGGATGCCTGGGACCAGCAGAGCCAGGCCCAGCAGGAGCAGGTCATCGGCCGGACGAAGGCCAACGGAGCGCCTCTGAGCGGCGGCACCGAGACCACCGCGATGGATCTCGACAAGCTGGGCCCCGACGGGAAGACCGTCATCGCCGCCAATGCGCACGCCCGGATCTCCGCGCCCGCGCAGAACGGCGGGGCCGCCATGCTCAGGCGCCCCTTCTCCTTCCACGACGGGATCGCGGCGGACGGCACCCCCGACGCGGGGCTGCTGTTCATCTGCTGGCAGGCGGACCCGCTGCGCGGTTTCGTGCCGGTGCAGCGCAAGCTCGACCGCGGGGACGCCCTGTCGGCGTTCATCCGGCACGAGTCCAGCGGCCTGTACGCGGTGCCGCCCGGCCCGCGTGAAGGGGAGTACGTGGGGCAGCGGCTGCTCGAAGGGTGAACAGCACCCCTCGGGCCGGGGGCCCGGCATTAGGCTGATCGCATGTCGGCCACCCGCTTCACGTATCTCGGTCCCGAGGGCACCTTCACCGAAGCCGCCCTCCGCACGCTGCCGGAAGCCGCGACCCGGGAGCTCGTCCCGATGGTGTCGGTGGCCTCCGCCCTGGATGCCGTGCGCAACGGGGAGGCTGCGGCCGCCTTGGTGCCGATCGAGAACTCGGTGGAGGGCGGTGTCACCGCCACGCTGGACGAGCTGGCCTCGGGCGAGCCGCTGATGATCTACCGCGAGGTGCTGCTGCCAATCGCGTTCGCGCTGCTCGTGCGGCCGGGCACCGCGCTGTCGGACGTGAAGACCGTCACCGGGCACCCGGTCGCCCAACCGCAGGTGCGCAACTGGCTGCGGGCGAACCTGCCCGACGCGGTATGGGAGTCGGCCGCGTCGAACGCCGACGGGGCCCGGCTGGTCCAGGAGGGCCGCTTCGACGCCGCCTTCGCGGGCGAGTTCGCGGCGGCCACCTACGGGCTCGTCCCGCTGGTCACGGAGATCCATGACGCGGAGAACGCGGAGACGCGCTTCGTGCTCGTGGGCCGCCCCGCCCGACCGGCCGCCCCGACGGGCGCCGACAAGACCTCCGTGGTGCTGTGGCTCGGCGACGACCACCCCGGTGCGCTGCTGGAACTGCTCCAGGAGTTCGCCGTGCGGGGGGTCAATCTGATGCTGATCCAGTCGCGGCCGACGGGGGAGGGAATCGGCAACTACTGCTTCGCCGTGGATGCCGAGGGCCACATCTCGGACCGCCGCGTCAGCGAGGCGCTGATGGGACTGAAGCGGACCTGTCCCCAGGTTCGCTTCCTGGGCTCCTATCCGCGGGCGGGCGTCACCCGCAGTGAGGTCCGGGCCCCGCGGCCCGGGACGTCGGACGGTGACTTCACGGCCGCTTCGGACTGGCTGACACGCTGCCTCGACGGCCGGCCGTAGCCGCCTCCGGCGGTTCTCCACTGTCCACAGAGTTATCCACAGGGCGAGATGCGGACCTGTGGACTAGTCGACAGTTGAGCCCGGCAAGGTCGACAAATCGGTCGGCGAGCCCAGGTTTCGCGCTGAAGAGCGGAAGGTGAACGGCGTCACCCGCGCATCACCGATGAACTCTTAGGGGCGAGGCATTCCCACCCGAATGAGTGTGTGGAGCCGGTTTGAACCCTGATTCGTTCCGGCCGCCAGGTGAACGGGATTGATCTCATTCCGTGTCCACAGATGCGGCGCACAGCCTGTGGACAACTCGGTGGGCTGGGCGTTTCCTGTGGACAAGGTGAGAGCTCCGACGCCCACCCAGAGGGGCGGGATGCTCGGATTGTTCCCCTTTCCGGGGAATGGGGCATTCTTTGTCGACGATTCGGGAGGGCCCACTTCCGGCCAGTCGATCAGAGTTTTCCATTCTCGGCAATTAGGACATAGCGACACGCAGCGTGATATCGGTGTGAGTCCTGGAAGCCCAGACCGGTAGCCTGGAGGGGTGATTGACCTTCGGCTGCTCCGTGAAGACCCTGACCGTGTCCGCGCCTCGCAGCGCGCCCGTGGAGAGGACGTCGAGCTCGTCGACGCCGTGCTCTCCGCCGATGAGCGCCGCAGGTCCTCCGGCATGCGCTTCGACGAACTGCGCAATGAGCAGAAGTCGCTCGGCAAGCTCATCCCCAAGGCCTCCCCGGAGGAGCGGGCCGAGCTGCTGAAGAAGGCGGAGCAGCTCAAAACCGACGTCAAGGCCGCGGAGGCCGAGCAGAACGAGGCCGACGACGCGGCCCGCACCCTGCTCCTCAAGCTCGGCAACGTCGTCCACCCCGACGTGCCGGTCGGCGGCGAGGAGGACTTCACCGTCCTCGAGACGCACGGCACGATCCGCGACTTCGCTGCCGAGGGATTCGAGCCCAAGGACCACCTGGAGCTCGGCGAGGCGCTCGGCGCCATCGACGTCGAGCGCGGCGCCAAGGTGTCGGGCTCGCGCTTCTACTACCTCACCGGTGTCGGCGCCCTGCTGGAGCTGGCCCTGGTCAACGCCGCCATCGCGCAGGCCACCGAGGCCGGCTTCATCCCGATGCTCACCCCCGCGCTGGTCCGTCCGCGCGCCATGGAGGGCACCGGCTTCCTCGGCCAGGCCGCGGAGAACGTGTACCACCTGGAGAAGGACGACTTCTACCTGGTCGGCACCTCCGAGGTCCCCCTCGCCGCGTACCACATGGACGAGATCATCGACGCCGAGAAGCTGCCGCTGCGCTACGCCGGCTTCTCCCCGTGCTTCCGCCGCGAGGCCGGTACGTACGGCAAGGACACCCGCGGCATCTTCCGCGTCCACCAGTTCGACAAGGTCGAGATGTTCTCGTACGTCGCGCCGGAGGACGCCGAGGCCGAGCACGCCCGCCTGCTCGCCTGGGAGAAGCAGTGGCTGACCAGCCTCGAGCTGCCGTTCCAGGTGATCGACGTCGCCACCGGTGACCTCGGCGCCTCCGCCTCGCGCAAGTTCGACTGCGAGGCGTGGATCCCGACCCAGGGCAAGTACCGCGAGCTGACCTCCGCCTCGAACTGCGACGGCTTCCAGGCCCGCCGCCTGTCGATCCGTGTCCGCGACGGCAAGAAGACCCAGCCGCTCGCCACGCTGAACGGCACCCTGTGCGCCGTGCCGCGCACGATCGTCGCGATCCTGGAAAACCACCAGCAGGCCGACGGCTCCGTGCACGTGCCCCCGGTCCTGCGTCCCTACCTGGGCGGCCGCGAGGTCCTGGAGCCGATCACCAAGTGAGCCCGGCCCCGTTCCCGTACAAGCTCGTCGCGACCGACCTCGACGGCACTCTGCTGCGTGGCGACGACACCGTTTCGGAACGCACCCGTGAGGCGCTCGTCGCGGCCACCGCGGCGGGCGCGGTGCACATCATCGTCACGGGCCGGGCCGTGCCCTGGACCCGGAGCGTGCTCGACGACCTCGGCTACCGGGGGATCGCGGTGTGCGGGCAGGGCGCCCAGGTCTACGACGCGGGGGCGCATCGGCTGCTGACCTCGGTGACCCTGGACCGGCAGCTCGCCGGGCTGGCACTGGCGAAGCTGGAGGCCGAGGTGGGCCCGCTGGCCCTCGCGGCCAGCCGCGACGGGCTCGACGGCGACGTGCTGCTCGGGCCGGGCTACCGGGTACAGGGGGGCCTTCCGGCCCGCTACCTGGACGACACCGCGGCCATGTGGTCGGCTCCGCTGAACAAGCTGTACATCCAGCACCCGGAGCTGGACGACGACGCGCTGGTCAAGGTGGCCCGCGAGACGGTCGGCTCCCTCGTGGACATCGTCATGGCGGGCCCCGGGATAGTGGAGATCCTTCCGCTGGGGCTCACCAAGGCCACGGGCCTGTCCCTGGCCGCACGCCGGCTGGGGGTCAAGGCGGCCGAGACGATCGCCTTCGGCGACATGCCCAACGACATACCGATGTTCGGCTGGGCGGCGCACGGCGTGGCGATGGCCAACGCCCATGCGGAGCTCAAGGCGGTGGCGGACGAGGTGACGACCTCCAACGAGGAGGACGGCATCGCGGTCGTCCTGGAGCGCCTGCTCGGCGCCGCATGAGGCTTGGGCGGCCGCGGCGTCATCGCCGCGGCCGTCATGCACGAGGGTCCGGGGCAGCCCGCGCCGCAGGGCGCGCTCGAAGTGGCTGCCCCGGACCTTTTGTTACTCCCCGCACGACTCACTCTGCCCCTGCCCGAAGCGCCGTACCAGCGATTTTCTCCGTACGTCAGCCGTGGCGCCGGCGCCGCCAGTAGGCGACGGTCACAACGGCGAGCAGCGGCCCCCACAGCACCAGGGGCGCATAGCAGAAGGTCATCACCCAGGCCGCGGTTCCGGTCGGAGCATCTGCCGCCGCCATCGCGTCGTCCCAACGCCACAGGCCCGGGAAAGTGATCAGCGTGACGGCCGCAGCGCCGACCGAGGCCGGGATGACCGCGGCGAGGGGCGGGATGCCGCGCCCGCCCAGCCACGGGACCCAGTGCGGCAGCACCTCGCCCCAGCGCTGGACCAGTCCGAGGCTGAGCAGGCCCAGGCATTCGGCGAAGAGGGTCAGGCCCACCAGGTAGAAGGAAGTGGGGCCGGGGAAATGATCGACGTGCAGCGGGTTGCCGGGCTTGAAGCCGGACGGCACGCCGACGGCGACCGCCAGCCGCCACAGGCCGCTCGGCACCAGCGTGAGCGCGGCGGCCCTGGCCACCCACACCAGCGGCCGGCTGACGCCCTCGGCCGGGTCGGTGGCAGCGGGCCGGGGCGGGATGGGCATGGCGCTGGCGGTGGGCGCGGACATCGTGGACTCCGTTCGGCGGGGCGGCGGTTGCTGCCTCAAGGCTCGACCGACGCTGCCACCGGCCGCCATCCGCCGATCGGCACGGCCAAGGCCTTCCCGGGGCGGCTCCCGTCTGCCGAACGGCAGATGGTCGGGGCGAGCCGGGGCTCGTAGGGTCGCGGGCATGTCCCTGAAGCTGCGTGCCTGCCCCCTGTACGCCCCGCTGACCGCCGTCACCGGCGTGCTCTGCCTGGGCTGTTCGGTGGCCGGGGCGCCCGCGGCCTGGCTGCTGGCCGGGGCCGTGCTGCTGCTGCCGCTGCTCGCGCTGGCGGCCCGGTGGGCTCCCCCGCGCCGGGCGGTGTCCGCCTGTGCGGTGGGCGTGGCCGGCGTCGCGCTGTGGCCGGTGCCGTTCCTGCTGGACTCGGGGGCGGACTTCGCCTCCGACGGCGGGTGGGCGCGGTGGCTGGAGATGGCCGGGGCCGCGGCGTTCTGGTCGCTGCCCGCGCTCGGCGCCGTGGCCGTCGGCGGGTACCTGCGCTTTCAGGCGGCTCGGGTGCGGCAGGCGGTCCGGGAGGCCCGGCGGGACCAGCAGCTGGAACTGGCCCGGGATCTGCACGACTTCGTGGCCCACGACGTCAGCGCCATCGTCGTCCAGGCTCAGGCGGCCCGGTTCGTGGCCGACAGCGATCCGGGCCGGGCCCTGCCCGCCCTGCAACGCATCGAGGCGGCGGGCCTGAGCGCACTGGCCTCCATGGACCGCACGGTGCACGCCCTGCGGGCGGCGGGCGGCGGCCCCACGACCCCGGCGCCGGGGCTGGATGCCCTGCCGGAGCTCGTGGGGCGGTTCGAGGGCGCGGCGCTGGAGGCCGCGCCGGAGGCAGCGGGCGCGCTCTCGCGCGAGGCGGACGCCGCCGCGTACCGGGTGGCGGTGGAGGCACTCACCAACGTACGCCGCCACGCGCCCGGGGCTCGGGCGGTACGGGTGGAGGTGCGCCGGGCCGGGACGGGGACGGAGCTGGCCGTGTCGAACAGCGCGCCCGCGCGCGGGTCCCGCAGCCTGCTGGGCCGGTGGCGCCACGGCGGGGGCACGGGTCTGGCCGGGCTGCGGGAGCGCGTGGAGGCGGCAGGCGGCACGCTGGACGCAGGCCCGGACGGTACGGGCGGATGGCGGGTTCTCGCGGTGTTCCCTGCCGTGGACCGGGGCGACGGGTGATCATGGCGCCGTGACCACACGCATCCTGATAGCCGACGACCAAGAGGACATCCGCAGCGGCTTCCGGCTGATCCTCGACTCGCAGCCGGACATGACCGTGGTGGGGGAGGCCGCCGACGGGGAGAGCGCGGTGGCGCAGGCTCGGGCGCTGCGGCCGGACGTGGTGCTCGCGGACATCCGGATGCCGCGGCTGGACGGACTGGAGGTGACCCGCCGCCTCTCGCCGCAGACCCGGGTCGTGGTGGTCACCACCTTCGACCAGGACGAGTACGTGCAGACGGCACTGCGCCACGGGGCCTGCGGCTTCCTGCTGAAGCGGTCGGGGCCGACCCTGCTGATCGAGGGGGTGCGGGCGGCGATGGCCGGGGACACCCTGATCAGCCCGCAGATCACGGTACGGCTGCTGAGCCGGCTCGCCCCGGCCCGGCCCGCGGTGCCCCGGGCGGATGCGGCCCATCCGCTGACCGGGCGGGAGGTGGAGATCGTACGGCTCGTGGCGCGGGGGCTGACCAACGCGGAGATCGGCGCCGAGCTGTACATCAGCGCGGGGACGGCGAAGACGCACATCGCGAACGTGCAGGCGAAGGTCGGTGCGCGCAACCGGGTGGGGATCGCCGCGTGGGCCTGGGAGCACGGGGTGGTGCGGGCGGAGGACCGCGAGGTCTAGCCGGCTCGCCATGTTTCACGTGAAACAGCGGCTGTCGGCGGAGGGTGGCGGGTGAGCGGCCAGGCGAGCAGGCCGACGGCGAGCGAGATGGCATGCCCGAGGTCGGTGAACGTGCTGCCGGTCAGGAGCGGGATCCCGTAGAAGGCGACGGCTCCGGCGAGGTAGAACCACCGCACCGGGCTGGGCAGGTGGTAGGTCAGCACGCCGATGGAGGCGGCCAGGCCGTAGGAGACGCCGACGTCGACGACGTGGACCATGCTCTGCGGTGCCCGGTGGTCCTGGATGGCCGTCAGAACGACCTTCTGGCTGATCAGGGTGGCCGTGATGTGCGCGGTGGCGACGATGGCGAGCCAGCGCAGGGTGCCGAGCCAGCGTTCGACGGGGGCGTGGAAGAGCTCGAAGAGGACCGCGTACAGGACGAGCGAGGCCGGGTTCTCGATCCAGAAGGCGCTGGAGAGCAGGGCCCGTACGGGGTGTCTGGTCAGCTCGTGGATGTTGCTGCTGTGCCGGTGAAGCAGCACGTGTTCGAGATGGTCGGGGGCGATCACGACGATGAGGCTGGTGATGGCGATGACGAGCAGCCATATGTGCGTGCCGGGCGAGGAGCGTATCCAGGACCGTACGGGCCTGGACGGCTCGGGCTCGGCGTGCTCCGTCATGCACCGATCATGCCTCGGACGGCCGTGCCCCGCCCGGCCGGTGGGCCGGGCGGGGCACGGGCTGCGGGGCCGGTGCGGCCGGTTCTACTCCTCGCCCGCCAGGGTGAGGCGGCGCAGCTTCTGGCCGGCGTAGAGGGTGGCGCCGACGGTGACCACCGACAGCAGGACCACCGCTGTGGGCAGGCCGACGGTGGCGTCGACGTAGCCTTCGCCGGCGACCTTCTCGGCCAGGGCCAGGGCCCACTGCTGGACGCTGAGGGTCTTCGCGCCGGAGACCAGGCTGCCGAAGAGCGACTCCCAGATCAGGGCGTAGACGAGACCGAAGACCACCGCGTGTCGGCTGACCGTGCCCAGCAGCAGGAACAGGGCGCTGTAGGCGATGGAGGCGACGAGGGCGGCGACGGTGTAGGCGACGGCGATCTGCTGGCCGTTGCCGTTGAGGATGAAGCCGGCGACCAGCGTGGGGATGGCGGAGAAGGCCATGGTGACGGCGATCGCGACGGTCAGCTTGGTGAGGATGATCGTCGGCCGCTTCACGGGCTTGGAGAGCAGGTAGACGATCGAGCCGTCGTCGATCTCGGGGCCGATGGCTCCGGTGCCGGCGATGACGCCGATCAGCGGGACCATGGTCGCGAGGGCGAAGCCGCCCAGCAGATCGGCGGCGATCTTGTCGTGCGCGCCGGGGGGGGCGCGGCCGGCGCCCGGGTTGTAGAAGAGCACGGCGGGGCGCGCGGAGAGGGTCGGCGCGCGGGGGCGGGCGAGCAGGGGGGGGTTGGTGTGGCGGGGGCC